>DATHOI010000050.1:0-2040 GCA_035485095.1 Polyangiaceae bacterium
GTGGTTGTGGCAAAAGATGACCGCGGCGGTCGCCTGCCGGATGAGAGGCCGGAAGACGTCGCGCGGATGAATCTCGACGCCGGTGAGCGAGCCGCGCGCCAGGCAGTGCTCGCTCTGCACCCGGTGGCGCACGTCGAGGCCGAGCGCCCAGAACTCCTCGACCGACAGGGGGGCCAGCCGGCTGCGCAGATACGTCCAGACCTCGGACGCGCCGGTGACCTGACCCCCAAAAACTGGACCGTTTGAGATGCGAGTCCTCCAATCGGAGGACCCATGAAAAAGAGCCGGTACAAGGAAGAGCAGATCATCGCGGTGCTGAAGGAGGTCGACGCGGGAGCAAAGCTCCAGGACGTCGTCCGCAGGCTCGGTGTCAGCGAGCAGACGTACTACCGCTGGAAGGCCAAATACGGCGGGATGGAGGTCAGTGACGCTAAGAAGCTGAAGGCGCTCGAGGACGAGAATCGTCGACTGAAACAGATGGTCGCCGACCAGGCACTCGACCTCCAGGCGCTGAAGGCGGTGGTCGCAAAAAAATGGTGAGGCCTGCGGCGTACCGCCAAGCCGTCGGCTTCCTACAGGGCGAATTCGAGTTCAGCGAGCGCCGAGCGTGCACGGTGCTCGGCTTCCAGCGCTCGAGCTGCCGCTACGTTGCGAGGCGGACGATGGTACAGGGCCTGCTCGACGACATCCGAGCTCACGCGGCAGCTCGACCGCGGTTCGGCTACCGCCGCATCCACGTGCTGCTCCGACGTGGCGGCTGGCGCGTGAACCACAAGCGCGTCTACCGCATCTACCGAGCCGAGGGGCTGGCTGTACGACGGAGAAAGCGCAAGAGGATGGCCGTCGGTCTGCGCACCGTGCTGCCGCCGCCGAGTCGCGTGAATGAGCGTTGGTCGATGGACTTCACGCTCGACACGCTCGCCAGCGGTCGACGGTTCCGCACGTTCAACATCGTCGACGACTTCACGAGGGAGTGCCTGGCCATTGAGGTCGACACGTCTATCGGCGGTTCTCGGGTTGCGCGCGTGCTCGAGCGGCTGCTCGCAACACGCGCACGGCCAGCGGTCATCGTCTGCGACAACGGGCCCGAATTCGCAGGGAAGACACTCGATGCGTGGGCCTACGCGGCCGGTGTGAAGATCCACTTCATCCGACCCGGAAAGCCCGTCGAGAACTGCTACGTCGAGAGCTTCAATGGCAAGTTCCGCGACGAGTGCCTCAACGACCACTGGTTCCTCAGCCTCGACGACGCCAAGACGAAGATCGAAGACTGGAGACGCGACTACAACGAGGTCAGGCCGCACAGCTCGCTTGGCGACCTGACGCCCAAGGAGTATTCATCAAACCCAGGACTCGCAGCCTGAGTGGACCAGCGTTGGGGGTCAGGTCACCCAAGCTCACAGACCTCAGCATTCGTCTTAGAAAGCCCGTGATCGCAACGAGAGCGGCGCCCACAGCCGCGAGCCCTAGTCGAGCACAGATGCTGGTACCCCAAGGAGGCAGGGACAGTCCCGATACGACTGCGAAGAGCGTGGCGATCGAAAGGACGAATCCTTCCCTTTTAGGTGGAGGGTCACCTGGAGACTGCCTAGTCCAGTCGAAGACGATTGCATACGTCGCGATGATCCATGTGCAGACAAGTTGAAGCCACAGAACGATCTCGGACGTACCGGACGGCCAGATGGGATTCACGCTCATTTCACGCCTTTCGCGTGCGGCGAATTACGCGCGAGGATGACCCGAAGGGCGTTTTCGGCCTCCCGGTAGGCTTCAGATCCTGCGGCGCGCGCCTGTTTGCTTATGGCTTGTGGGCTGACTCCGTCTCGCATCGCAACGTCCCGCTGAGTGCCGCTTGTCAAAAGCTGTTCGAGGATTTTTCGTTGTTTCGGGGTGAGTCGGCTTCGTACGTAGTAAAGAATGCGAGCGAGGCCGTTCAGTGTGAGATCGTCGTCGCCTTCGAAGCCTTCGAATACGCCACCAAGACGGCGGCCATCCTTCGCCGCGTTGATAGCTTTTCGAGCCACATGCCATACGGGCCCA
>DATHOI010000051.1:0-8333 GCA_035485095.1 Polyangiaceae bacterium
GCACGCACGGCTCAATTTCATACCGCCTTGGACGTGCTCCAGTTCATCCAAGCCAACATGCCGCCTCAAAAGGGTGGCTCACTCAGCCAGGACGAATACAACGCCGTTCTGGCCTTCGATTTGAAAGCAAACGGGGTCGACCTGACGGGCAAAAAAGTAACCACGGACACCGCCGCGTCGTTCGTGCTTCACCCGTAAACCTGCGACTCGTGGGCGCCAGGGTTGAGCACGAGCCCTCTGGCGCTCAGTCGCTTCGGCCAACGCCGTGTCGGTACACGAGCTCGCCGCCGAGCCAGCCGCCATACATCAGCAAACCGAGCCCGACGGCCTCGAGCGTGAGCGTCTCGAGTAATGCGTTGTTTGCCGGCACGGTGCTGCCACCGCGCGCAAAGAGCGCGAGGCCATAACAGAATAGCGCGCTCAACATCACCAGCAAGTGGCGCGTCGTCGCGACAGAGGCCGGCGACTCTTCCGGCACCTGAATGCTATCGGCAAGCCCCGTCCCCACGGTCGGCAGACTCAGCGCCAAACCGAGCGCGATATTCCAAAATGCGATCGCCCAAAAGAGCGGCTCTGCCCGCCAGGAGCCGAGCGCATCGAAGAGCAATGACGTGCCCAGCAAGGCGATTGGAAAGTGCACGAACGCCGCGTGAGTTGGGTGACGCATGGGCGCCTGCGTTCAGCCCATCACGAGCGCGCCGAGCAAGATCAGAAAACCTACCACCGCGACGACACCGTGTACGACCACGACCGCCATGGGCAGTTGCTTCTTCCGCAGGTGAAAGGAGAACAGCAAGAACCCGCCCAGAGCCGCGAGCGAGAAGAGGCCGAGCGCGGCCTGGGTCTGGCCCGAGCCCTTCGAGCCAAAGACGGCCAAAGCGAGCGAAACGAGCCCGGCCGCAGCAACCGCGCCGTGCACCAAGGCCAGTGGCATTGGCAGGGGTTTATTGCTGAAGCGCAAGAACGCGAGCAGCAGCCCACCGGCGGCAGCAACGGCGAACAGAATGAGTGCGGTAATCATCTCGACTCCTGGATTTAAGAGGCCAACACCGAACAGAGTCGGGAGCACACGAAGCGTTCCCTGATATCGACGCCCAAGCAAAACGAACCAGTGTCAATCCGCCCGAGCGCCCGTCAGCCTCCAGGCGCGTTGCGTTGCGCCGAGATCTCGTGCGCCGCTAGTCCCGCTTCCGCCGCGAGCAGCGCGCGACCTAACCGTGGCCGGCGCCGGGCGCGCTCGTCTCGCCCTCGATCACTGAAAACCCCCGGTGCTCGAAGGCGAGACGATCACCATGCGCGATCCCTGAACGACGACACTTGGACAGCCTGACGCCGTCCCATTCGAGATCGAACGTGCAGCCGTCCGAAACGAGATCGAACAGCGCGTGCAGACGCTGTACGGCTGCCCCGCACAGCTCACCCGAGCTGTCGGAATGTAAGACGTCGAAGTCGAGCGCGAGCGAAATGCTCGCGGGCGGCAGCAAGTAGATCAGCACGCGCGACATCGGAATCACAGAAAATGCGCCTGCGCGCCGCATACGTCAACTGCGCCGCACGCAGCCATTTTCCGCGGCTCGAGCGACACGTGACAATCGACAACTGATCGTCACAGCAGGTAACACGCGCAACAAAATACCGACGCATGACAAGCGCAACGTGCGGGGTAAAGTGACGGTCACATGAAGCGCGCACTGCTGCTGACGCATGCGGAATTCGAAGGTCCCGGAAGAATCGCCCCATTGCTCGAGGCAAAGGGCTACGAGCTCGAAACGCGCGCGTTGCAGCGTGGTGTTTCGCTACCAAAGGATCTCCGACACAGCGACCTCTTGGTCGTCATGGGCGGTCCAATGGGCGTCGGAGATCTCGAGCGCGCGGAGTTTCCGTTCTTGCGAGCAGAAGTCGAGCTGCTACGCGAGCGCATTCGTGAGGATGCCCCGGTGCTCGGCGTGTGCCTCGGCGCGCAGCTTCTGGCACACGCAGCCGGGGCCAGCGTCTTTCCGATGATGCGCCAAGCGGAGCGGCTGTACGAGGTTGGTTGGGCACCGATCCAACTGCATGTCAGCTGTGACGCCCGAGTGCTCGCCGGACTGCCGAATGAAACCGTGGTCTTGCACTGGCACGGCGATACCTTCGACCTGCCGAGCGGCGCGCTACGATTGGCGTCGAGCGAGCGTTGTGAGAATCAGGCGTTCCAACTCGGTCAACGCGTCTTCGGCCTACAGTTCCACTGCGAGGTCACGAGCGAAGACATCGAGAATTTTTTGCGCGCGGATGAGGCGTTCGTGAACCTCGCCAACGGCATTGGGGCCGGCGAGAGCATCCGCCGGGAAACTGCGGCCTACATGCCCGGCTACCGCAAAGTAGGAGATTCACTGCTCGACAACATCATCCAAGCCATGGCCGCATCTTGAGCCACGCGTTCGGCTGTAACTGTTTGCCATGGGCACCGTAAATCACACATGACCGGGTTTCAGCCTCGACACTTCGGACAGCAAGCGCAGCGCGCGCTCACCGCGGCGCTGGTCGTGAGCGCAGCAGCCTGTACGCAACATTCTGCTCCTGCACCAGGCGCCAATGCAGCCTCAGCCAGCGCGGCGGCGCCAAGCGCGGTCGCGGCACGCACGTACGTGAAGCCCTCTGACGCCGAGCTGCGACGCAAGCTGACTCCTGTCGAGTATGAGGTCACGCAACAAGCCGCGACCGAACGCCCCTTCGACAATCCATATTGGAACAATCACGAGCCGGGCTTGTACGTCGATGCGGTCACCGGCGAACCGCTCTTCAGCTCACGTGACAAATTCGACTCCGGCTCGGGTTGGCCGAGCTTCACTCGCCCGATCGATCCAGCGCGACTCGTCTCGCGCTCGGACGACAGCGCTGGGCTGGATCGCACCGAGGTTCGCTCACGTTCGGGTGATTCACACCTCGGACATCTATTTAGCGACGGACCGCAACCGACGGGCCTTCGTTACTGTATCAACTCGGCCGCGCTGCGCTTCATCCCGCTGAGTCAACTCGCAGCGCAGGGTTACGGAGACTACGCCTCGCTGGTGTCGACGCCTGCGCCGGTCCAGACCGCCAACGCGCCCGCAGCGACGCCCGCGCCCTAAGAATACTGGACACTCAGAGCCCGCGAAGATTGAGTATCCCGGTCCTAGGCAGTGTGAGCATTTGTCGGCGCATTCCCTCCTCTCGCACTCGTTCGAAGCCCCGGCCGAACGATTTTTTGGGGGTCCACCGGGCCCGGTTCGGGCCGTCTAGTAGCGCGCTGCCGCAGAATTACCCCCAATCTCCGATGCGATAGATATATATGTGTCTAAATGTAACTGAATGCTGTCCAAATGTAACCGCGGATTCCGATGTTGCTCGATTACAGATGAGCATTCGTGGCAACAATGCTCCATAGGCACTGACCAGAGCCCAAGTTGCCAAAAGTTTTTGCGGCGAACGTTGACTAGAAAGTCGTGAGCATCGTCTGATAACGTTAGATGATGCATTTCAAACATAGCTTTCAGATGGGTGGGTTGCTGTTCGTCTCGTGGGCGCTCGCTACGGGCTGCACGGTAAGCTCTACAACTACAGACAGCTGCGCGTCGGACTCGACAGTGGCTTGCACCAGTGGGACTGGCTACTCGTGCTCCGGTACGCAGACACCGACGGAGGCCGTCGACAGTACGCTCAGCTGCGGCGCTGCCGTCACCGAGCCAAATGGTGATTTGGGTTACTGCTGCGCCGCCACCACCACTACGACGGGAACTGACACCTGTACGGCGGACTCAAACGTCGCCTGTGACGGTTCGTCCGGCTATACGTGCACCAGCACGGACGCGCCGAACGTCGCCGATCCGACGCTCGATTGCGGAGCGGGCGTGGCGGGAAGCGCCGCCGGGACGTTAGCCTACTGCTGCGTGACCATCCCCACGTCGAGCTCGTGCACACCTGACGAGACGGTCACTGGGTGCACCGGAGGTTCGTTCGGCTTCTCCTGTACGTCGGCGAGTTCCGTACCGACTGACATCGACCCGTCACTCGATTGCAGCGACCCGACTCCCGGGGACAACGGCGCGTCTCTCTATTGCTGCGTGAGCTTCTCGACCACCGCAAGCACCTGCATGCCGGACGAGACGGTCGACGGTTGCACGGGCGACTCGTACGGCTTCTCGTGCACGGGAACCGACACGCCCACTGACGCGCAGGCAAGCCTCACCTGCAGCGATCCTGCCGCCGGGCCGAGCGGCGAATCACTTTACTGCTGCACCAACGGCTGACACTGTCTCGCGGACGCGCGTTTGGGTACAGACGCGCGTCCCATTAGGTCCGAATCATCAAGGTGGAAGATGAAGCTCAAATCCATTCTCAGTATCGTCGTCGTCGCGACGGCCTCAGCGGGGCTGTCGTCATCAGCGTTGGCTCAGCCGCGGCCGGCTCCGCCAATCGGTGTTCGTCCCGCTCCGCCAATCGGTGAGGACCGCCGCGAGGAGCACCACGACGCCGTCGTCGCTCACGAGGAGACAGAGGCGCAGCTCCGCGATCGCCTGCAACGCGAGCATGATGCCGACTACCTTCGCCGCCAAGCGGCGCGCAAGGACCACGCAGCGTGGGAAGCTGGCCGTGAGCAACGCGCGCTCGAAGCACGCAACCAAGTTCTAGCAACCTGGGGCACCATCGCTGATCGGGAGGACGCTCGAGCAGAGTTCACGACTCATGCGGATCGCATGGCTCAGCTCAACCGCATTCTCGACGTCGCGATGGACAAGGGCGACGCCGCCTTGGCCGCACACTGCCGCAACGTGATCCAGCGCGAGATCGCGCGTGACGCGCGCATCTTGGCAAGAATCCGCATGAACGGAGGTGCCCGATGAAAGCCGCTTTATTGCTCTTGAGCGCAGGTCTGCTGGCGCTCGGTTGCCAAAAGTCGGAGCCTCCGGCGCCGCTTGCGGCAAGCGCGGCGCCCTCCGCTAGTGTGGCTCCTTCCGCGACGGCCGCAGCCGCACCGACTGACTCGGCAGCGCCCGCGGACAGCGCTGCGGCCGCACCCGCGACGGCCGCGCCCGTGGCAGCCGCCAAGGTGCCGACGGAAGCCGACTACGAAGTGCAGGCGCAGACGGCGATCACGCCGGCCAACGCCGCTCAGGTGTTGAGCGCGATCGAAAAACAAGTCGGGCAGTAACGCCCCTCACGACGGGCGGGCGTGCACGCCAGCACGCCCGCGTCGTGACCCCTCGCCTCGCTGAGGGCTGCATGACGGCGGCGGGCGCGTTGCGCGAGCTGGGCGGCGCCGCGCGCCACCAGCCTCAATCGACCAGCCGCACCTTCACACCGTGCTCGTGCAGGTAGGTCTTGATCTGCTTGAGTGAGTACGTCCCATAGTGAACGATCGAGGCGACGATGGCAGCGTCCGCCTTGCCCTCGGTCAGCGCGGCGAGAACATGAGCTGGGCTGCCCGCTCCGCCGGATGCAACCACCGGCACACTGACGGCCTCGGAAACCGTGCGCGTGAGCTCGATGTCGAAGCCCTCTCGAGTACCGTCGGCGTCGATCGAGTTGACCACGATCTCGCCAGCGCCAAGGGCCTGACCGCGCTTGGCCCACTCGATCGCGTCGATGCCCGTCGGCACTCGACCGCCATTGATCACGATCTCGAAGCCCGACGAAATTGTGCTCGTGCGCTCGGTCCGTTTCACGTCCATCGACAGAACGACGCTCTGTGCGCCGATAGCGTCGGAGCAACGTGTGATCAGATCCGGATCCCGCACGGCGGCAGAATTGACGTTGATCTTTTCGGCCCCCGCAAGCCGAAGATTCGTGGCGTCCTCCGTGGAGCGAATGCCGCCGCCCACCGAGAAGGGGATGAAGATTTGGCTGGCCACGTCGTTCACGACATCGAGCACGATGGCGCGCGCGTCGCTCGACGCAGTGATGTCGTAAAACACCAACTCGTCGACGCCGTCCTCGTAGTATTGGCGCGCCTTCGCGACCGGATCGCCGAGCTCCTTCGTGTCCACGAACTTGACGCTCTTGGCGAGCTTGCCATTCTTGACGTCGAGACAGACGATGACTCGCTTGCTCAGCATGACCCGTCCCAACTGGCGAATTTCTTCAAGATTGAAAGGCCGATCGCGGCGCTCTTTTCAGGGTGGAACTGAGTGGCAAACAGGTTGTCGCGGCCCAACGCGCAGCAAAAATTGGAGCCATACTCGCTGGTCGCGTAGACGACCGCGGCGTCACTGGGAGCCGGGTAGTAGGAGTGAACGAAGTAGAACTCCGCGTTGTTCTGGCGCTGTTCGAGCAGTGGGTGCGGCTTTGCGAGCTGAACCGCGTTCCAGCCCATGTGCGGAACTTTGAGCTCCGGCGTGCTCGGGCGAAAGCGTCGAACCTCACCCTTCAAGAGGCCGAGGCATGCGGTGTCACCCTCCTCCGAGTGCTCCAGAATGAGCTGAGCTCCAAGACAAATGCCCAACACCGGTACGCCGCGCTCGACCAGCGTGCGCAAAGCGTCCGCCATGCCCAGGCGATTCAGCGTCTCCATCGCAGCTTTGGCCGCGCCGACGCCGGGGAAGATCACCTTCTTCGCCTGAAGCAGCGTCGCCGCGTCACGCGCGAACGCGGAGTCGACCCCGACGGCGTCACAAGCGCGCTTTACACTGCGCAGATTACCGGCGTCATAGTCGACGATCGTGATCATGGATCCGCGCGTGGGCTAGCATTTTTCAAGCTAAAAGCGAATCGTTTTCGCCGAGCCGACTCGATTGCCCAGCGAGACACCGAGCCGCAATTTTCTCGCTGGGGGGCGCATGCGCCGCAAAAACAATGACCATGTACGCTTGACCGCGTTGGGAGGTATTTCCGTAGCGGGGTGGTTGGGGTCAATCACGCGACGGAGGAAGAGAAATGGCCAACTATTACAGTTTGACTGGGCACTCGACGCACGTCACCTATTACGCGACCGGGGCCGGACCGATCGTCGCTGGCAAGCCGCCGCCGGGGCCGAGTCTGGAGTACATCAGCGGCTCCATCGACGTAGTCGCGACGGGCGACGCATTGACCATCACGACCACACCGGTTGGACAATTCGTCACGGCTCTGATCAAGGAGAACGGCGTGCCGGGTGCGCGCACCTACTTTTCGGTGCTGATTCCGGACGTAAAGGTCGGTAACCAAGGCGTTGCCGTGCACAGCATCGGCGTGCTCAGCATCACCCGCCCAGTGTCTAACATCGGTCCAGGGCAAATCGAGAGCTACACCGAGCTCGCGCTGCAGGGCACAGCCTCGAACATCGAACGACCGCAGTAACACTGCCCGCGATTTTACGGCGCGGCGGCCTCGGGCTAGAAGCGAGCCCATGCCGCTTCGGGTTCTCGTCACGGGTGCTTCGCGCGGCTTCGGCGCCGCACTGAGCCAGGCATTCGCGGAGCGCGGAGCTCGCGTCTTCGCGGGGGCGCGGGGCGCTCGGCCCGGGCTGGAGGCGGCGCTCACTCGTCACCCTGAGTCACTCAGGGCAATCGAGCTGGACGTGCAAAGCGTGACGTCGATCGAGCGTGCTCGGCTCGAAGTGGCCGAGCACGTCGATGCGCTGGACATCGTCGTCAACAACGCGGCGATTCGCTCGGCGACCGCGTCGAATCCAATCTCGACAATCGACTTCGACGACGTCGCGTTGACGTTCGACGTGAACTCGATCGGCCCACTGCGGGTGACGCAAGCGTTCTTGCCACTTTTGCGCGGCGGCGTTTGGCCCACGCTAGTGAATATTTCTTCCGAGGCCGGGAGCATCGGACAGTCGGGCCGCGACCGTGAATTCGACTATTGCATGTCGAAAGCGGCGCTCAACATGGCGACGCGACTGATGGCAAACCATTTGAAGGGAGCCGCGCGCGTGTTCTCGCTGCACCCTGGCTGGCTGCGCACGGACATGGGCGGCGCGCATGCAGCGCTGGACCCGCTTGCGGCCGCTCGTGAAAGCGCCGCGCTGATCGAACGCGAAGCTAGAAATTCCGACGGGCCGCTGTTCATCGATCACAGCGGCGTGCCCCTGCCCTGGTGAGAGGACACGCCGTAGCACGGCGCGCGACCGCGACTAGCCCAAGCCGCGCTCCAGAAGCGCCTTCAGGACGAGCGCGTTGTTGTGCTCGGGGTCACGCGAAGAAAATATCAAGCTGACCGTGCCGCGAGCGGCTCGCTCGGTTAGCGCACGCACGAGCTCGGCGGCTCGCGCGGTCTTCAGCTCCTTCAGGTAGCGGCGCTTGAACTCGGACCACTTCTTCGGGTCATGGTCGAACCATTGCCGGAGCTCGCTGCTCGGCGCGACGTCCTTGAGCCACTCATCGAGGGGC
>DATHOI010000052.1:0-8522 GCA_035485095.1 Polyangiaceae bacterium
CGATCTACACGAGCTCCCAAGGTCAGACGCACATTATCTATGCCGGGAGTCAACGCGGCGCCGCATTCGAAGCGCGCGTCCCGTTTTGGCTCGTCGATTTCACGACGGAAGCCACCTACATCGACAAAAATACGCGTGAAGCGCTGGAAGGCTTCCAAACGTCACCGAGCCCTCGCTTCGGTGGCCTGCGTGGCTATTCGTACTACATCGAGGCTGGTTTCTGGCCCCTCGGTAACCGAGACATCAACGGCTTGCCCGGTGTGCAGCCGATGCCCCATGTGGATTTCTCCAAGCCAGACCCCGTAACGCCCGGGCGCGCGCTGCAACTGCTCGTCAAGTGGGAGCAAGTGCGGCTCAACTATTCGAGCGCGCGTCACGTGGGCACGCCAGACCCGCAGAACATCGATGGCGACATCAAAGTCGATGCGTTCTCGCTGGGTGCCAACTACTGGCTGACCAAGCACCTGCGCGTCACGATCAACTACGTGCTCAATCTGTTCCCGGATTCAGAGCCCGTGAAGGCCAGCCCTGCTGGTGGCCCCGCGCAGACCGCGAGCCAGCGCGCGCAGGCTCCCGCCAATCAGCTCGCGAGCGGCGTGAACGACGACGCGCGGAGCAATGACCACGTCTTGCACGAAATCTTGGCGCGCGCTGCCGTCGCGTTCTGAGCCTTCCTCGAGCTCTGAACGTTGCTCGGCTGCTCTTCTTGGGTCCAACGCAAAAACGGCGGACTAGTCGGCTACGACTCGTCCGCCGCTTCGGCAGCACTGGCTTCGCGAAGGCCGCGACTAGAACAGATAGAAGCCCGAGAACTGCAGGCGCGTGTTCTTTGCGGGCGTGCCGTCCGCGTAAGTTTGGTGGAAGAACGCGTACTCTGCGCCGAGCCGAACCGCGGAGGTCATGTCGACGAACAGGTTGGCGTCAGCCCAATATGACTTATTGAAGATCTTGGAGGTACCGCTGGCGCTGACGTAGCTCGCCGCGTTGTCCGATTTCATGCCGGAATAGTTGGCGGAAACCCAGACTTTGCCCGACGGCGGTAGGTAATACTGAATACCGACGATGTACGACGTCCAGTCGATCGTGTGCAGGTGACCCTGAGAGTCATACGTGACCATGCCATTGTCGATGTCTGCGGCGTAGGTCGGCGCGGGAGTCGCCATCGACGGATTGGGCGGCGCGGGAAAACCGACTCCGCCACTCAAGCCCGTGTACAAGTCCGAGATACCGGTGCCAGTCACGAACGAGCCGGTCAAGGTCAACCCGTTGGCTCGATTCTCCATGGTCGCGGGAATGACGGGCAGCAGCGCGTCGATCGAAACGCCCGTGCCGTTTCGCTTACTCTGCTCGACACCACCGAGACTCGGCAGCACGAAGCGCCGCGCCACGCCGGAGACGCCGATCGCGAGGCCATCTACGGCGGTCGCCGCGGCACCCGCGGTGTGGACGCCCTTCCAGCCGTTGAAGGTGAGCTTCAGACCAGCCTGCCCATCCGGGAGCTCCGCGTTGCGTTGTGGAGGACGCGAAGCGGCGATTGCGATATCGAAGTTGACGGCGTCGCTCTTGATCGTCTTCGACAGCCGGGCTTGAGGCGAGCGCGAGTAGATCTGACCGGGGACGCCTTGAATCTCGACGGTGTTCGGATGAAACGCCGATTGCCAGCCGAAAAGCTGCCAATACTGGCCTAGCAACAGGTCGACAACTGGGTCTTCGACCTTCAATGCCATGTGCCGAATGCGGAACGTCGGGTTGGTGATCAGCGCAGCTTGGCTTGCCGTCGAAGTCGGCTGATTGCCGAGAAAGTCCATTTCGATCACGGCGCTGGCTTTGATGTCGTCGGTCTCTGGCGCATTGAGCTTGAAGCCGATGCGGGAGTTACGCGCACCGAACAAGGTCTGACCGTTGCTCGCCTGATAAGTACCGGGCCGCGCGAGCGCACCGTTGCCCTGCGAATCGTTGATCGTGGTCAGCGCGGGCTGCGTGGAGTCGTGAATGGCGTCGAACTCGACGAAACCGTAAAGGGTCGTGCCCCACTTCCCCTGCACGGGCTTGGGACCGCTATCGAGGGGCTCGCTCGTGATTGCGGACGCGGCCACGGGCACCGTGCCCGGCGCGGGAACGGCACTCGGCGCGGGCATGGGAGCCGGAGCTACCTCTGCTGGAGCGGGCGGAGGCGGTGGTGGAGGCGGAGCGTCGCTCGGCTTGGCGGCATCCGGCGCGGCGGCGGGAGGCGCGGCGGGCGCCGCGTCAGCTCCTTGGGCGAAGAGATGAGGGGCCTGGGCAAGCAGAAGAACCGTGGCACTGAGTGTGAGTTGAAATCGCATCGCTATGTTCCCTTGGATTAGACGGAGTAGAAGTCGGCGCTTCGCTGCTGGCATTGCGCACCGTTGGCAGGGTCGCCAAAGCGGCGCTCGGTCGCATTCACGTGAATTTCTTCGTGATATTCGCCAGATGGCGTTCAACGCACCGCTTCATAGTCCACCCTTCGTGACATCTTCAAGGCGACACAGTGACTTGGTTGCAAACCCCCAAACGCGAGTGCCACGCTAGCTTCGCGCTTTGCGCCAACCCTCAATCAGGTCCAGTTACGAATGCGTTTGCAGGCTTACTCGTCGCCTGGCTCGCTGTCCGTTTTCAACAGGCGACCGAGAGTCTTGATGTCGACGCCGAGCTTCTCGGCACTGACCATACGTCGGCCACCGAGGGCCTCGAAGACCCACGCCGCGTAGCGACGCTGCATCTCGCGAATCGGGACGATTTCCCCTTGAAAAGTGAGCGGCGCCGACGACGCGCGAACCACCGTGCGCGGCAGCTCGTCCACACCGACTTCACTGCCACGAGCGAGCAACACGACGCGCTCGACCAAATGCTCGAGCTCGCGCACGTTGCCGGGCCAGCGGTGATCGAGCAAACGCTCGAGCGCGGCCTTGGAAAAACCGCGCACCAATGATTCAGGATGTTTCAGGCGCGCGCGCGCCAGAAAGTGCGCGAGCAGGACGGGAATATCCGCCTGCCGATGACGCAGCGGCGGGATCTCGATGCTGACGACATCGAGCCGATACAGCAGATCGTCACGGAACGCGCCGCTCGCCACACGCTCGTGCAGATCTCGATGGGTCGCCGTAAGGATCCGTACGTCGACCGGGCGCTCCTTGTTGGCGCCGACCGGTCGCACCGTGCCGCTCTCGAGCACGTGCAGCAGCTTGGCCTGCAGCGCCGGAGCAATTTCGCCAATTTCGTCTAGAAACAAGCTGCCCCGATCAGCGTCGAAGAACAGACCATCACGGTTCGTCGTGGCGCCGGTAAAGGCGCCCTTCACGTGCCCGAAGAGCTCACTCTCCAGCAGATTTTCCGGCAGCGCAGCGCAGTTGACGGACACGAACGGGCCGCTTGCGCGCGGACCATGAGCGTGAATGGCACGAGCGATCAGGCCTTTGCCCGTCCCTGTCTCGCCGGTCAAAAGCACGGGGGACGACGCGAGCGCGATGCGCTCGACCAACTCACCGACCGCGCGCATCGCCTCGCTCTCGCCCACGACGTTGGCCAGCCCGAAACGCTCGCGCAGTGTGCTGCGTAGCGCAGCGGCTTCGTGACGTAGGCGCGAATCTTCCAGCGCGCGGTTCAGGAACAGCACGAGCTCGTCGAGCTTGAAAGGTTTAGTGAGGTAGTGAAAAGCGCCTTGGCGAATCGATTCGATCGCGCTCTCGACGGCGCTATACGCGGTCATTACGATCACGGGCCGGTCGGGCGCGTGGCTGCGTGACACCCGGAGCAGCTCGAGGCCGTCCATCCCGGGCATCCGCAGATCGGTCACTAGCGCAGCGAACGTTTCATTTTCCAGGCGTTTTGCGGCCTCTTTACTGGATGCAAGCGCCACCGTGTCGTAACCGTGCTCGGCTAAACCATCCGCGAGCGTCTCGGCCATGGACAAGTGATCGTCCACGATCAGCACGCGGGGGCGTTGCTCGTGCTCAGCCACGGCTCGGCTCACTCGCGTTCGGCAATTCGACGCAGGCACGCGTGCCGCGTTGTTCACGACGAGCCACGACGGTGAGTGTACCGCGGTGATGTTTCACCAGCTCGTTGGCGATGGCGAGACCCAAGCCGGAGCCTTCACCGATGGGCTTGGTCGTGAAGAAGGGATCCATGATGCGCGCTGCGGCGTCTGCGCTGATGCCGCTGCCATCGTCGGTCACGACGAACGCGACGCGCTGTTCTTCAGCAACGACTCGCAGCTCGACTTGCCCGCCCGGTTCACAGGCGTCGCAAGCATTGAGCAGCAGATTGACCAAGACTTGCTCCATGAGCCGAGGCTCGCACGAGACATTCGGCAGATTCTGCGCGAAAGAGCGGCTCAAGCCCACACCGGCCTTGGCAAAGCGGTGACCCACTAAGTCGAGCGCAACCTCGGCCAAAGCGCGCGGAGCAACGAGCTCCGTGCGCGGCGAATCGCCCCGTGCGAGCGCCAGAAAACCACGCACGATGCCGCTGATCCGTTCGGCCTGTTCGGCGATTGCTTCGGCGGCACGCTTCGCGCGTTCGTCCCCGTTTGGTCTGGCAAGGAGCTGCTCGGCTCGACCCAGGATCACCCCGAGCGGAGTCGAGACCTCATGCGCAATGCCCATCGCGAGCGCTCCCATCGTGGCGAGCTTGTCGGCACGCACGAGTCGTTCATCGCGCTCCGACTGCAACGACGCGATCGCTAGTTCCTGAGACAGCAGCATTTGTCGACGTTGATTCCTCAGCGCAAGCCCTCCGAACGCTAGCACCAAGCCCGAAGCCACGACCACGCTCAGTGCCAGCCGCCATTCAGCCAGCACCTCGCGATCACGTTCGCGGCGCGCGCTGGCGACCACAGCAATGCCCCAGTGACCTGCGGGGCCCGCGTCGATACGCGTGAAACCTGCCATCGCCGTGCGCTCGGGCAGGCCGAGTGCCGCGGCGTCCTGCCGAGTCAGACGTGTCGACGAGAGTCCGTTCGCGAGCCCAGCCTCTAGGGCCGGCGCGCGCAGGAGATGGCCGTCGGACGTAAAGAGCCCAAGCCCGAAAGGGCCCTGCACGAACAAGCGCACCAAATTCGGTCGTTCGACCGCGCGCACGGCGAGCAGGAACTGCTCGGTCTGAAGCGCGAGCTCGAAGCGCATTTGCACATCCGCCAGCGAGTGGACGGAGCGGTCGGCGCCGCTCGGCAACTCGGAAGCATCGACCCCAACCAACCGCGCGCGCAGTGTCGTGCCCACGGCCTGCGCGAGGGCGGTCTGTTCCCCGGCGAAATCCGTTAGCGCGGCCCCGAACTCGCGCTGCTCATCCCAGTAAGCAACGAGTGCCACCGCAGTGATCGCGAGCAGCATCCACGCCATCAGCGCGTGCATCCTCACCTTGCGCTCCAGTACGCTGCGCGTTCGAGCGATTCGAGCCTTGGCCCAGGACGTGCTCTCCGCTGACGCAGGCCCATCAGTGCGTGCGTTCGTAGATCACCACGGGTGACTCGCCGGTCGCGGTCCGGAACAAGTGCTCTTCCGGATCCTCACGATTTTCGAAGGTCGTGTCGGGAGAGGCGAGCGTGATGCGCTGGTAGCGGGACCAATCGACGTTGGCGAGTAAGTAGCTGCGCACCGTTTCGTCTTTGGAGCACACCACGTGCTTGCGGATGATCACCCATTTAGCGCCCTTGGCCGGCGATAGGTCCTCACCCGTGAGGCCGCCAACCACGCGCAACCCCGTGTAAAACTTGGTCGAGAGGTCACCGTAGGTGATCGCGACCACGTCGGACCGAGCCGCGTGCGCCTCGAGGAAACGCACGATGCCGTCGATCGGCCCCTGGAAGTCGTGGCTGATTTCGTAGATAAACTGCGGCAATTTGCTGCTCGCGATCAGCGCCGTGAGGGCGAATAACCCAGCACGCAGGTCCCAGTCGAACAGGCGATCGAGCAGCAGTGCCGTCGTGATGGCGGCGATGGGACAGAGCGGGGCGAGGTACCTGAAGAACGGCGCAACGCTCACCAGGCTGAGCAGCAGCAGGGTGGTCAGCGTGAATAGGCCGAGCAACGCCAGGCCCTGGCCGTTCGACACGGTGAGTCGTTCTCGACGCAGCTTGGCGAGAGCGACCGCGGCGACGGCCAGCGCGGCGAGCGCCCAGTAGTTGAAGTATTCACCGGCACGGACCAGGTAGCGCGGCACGAAGCGGACGAGCTGGCCGAGCGTGAGCATGCCCGGATACAGTGTGCGATAGTGCATGCCGGAAGCGAACAGGACCCAAGGCAGGGCCAGCAAAGTAAACAAGGCAAACGCGGCAACCACCAGTTGGCGTGGTCCGTTTCTGAACACCACGAGGTGTGCCGCGATCGTGACCCCCACCACGCCCGCGTACACGTTTTGCGAATAGAAGAGCAAGCTGAGCGCGGCCACGAGCGCCCAAGGTGTCCGACGTGCGCCGCGCGCGATGAGCGCGTACTCACGCAAACAAATCAGCGAAAAAAGCGTCGTTAGCGCGTAGTAGCGCGATTGCCTGCTGAGCAGCAGAAAAGGCACTGAGAGCGCCAAGAGCGCCGAGGACAAAAGACCCACCCGCGCGCCCCACTGCTCCTTGGCGAAAAAAAAACAGACCACTACCGTCGCCAGGGCAGCCAGCGCGAAAGGCAAGCGCGCGGCGAATGTGGTCAAGCCGAAGAGCTTGAACGAAGCCGCCACCATCGCCAGCGGTAGCCACGGCGACCAGCGATACACGTCGTCCGGGCCGAACTCGGCGCCCCACTCGCCGGACAATGAATTCTGTCCGTCGTGCCCGAGTGGGACGTGATGCACCAGCATGGACTTCGAAAGCACCGCCGTCTGTGCCTCGTCGTTCCACAGGGCCTCGCTACCAAGGCGGGAAAATAAGAGCACCGCCGCGAGCACGAAGACCGCCAGGGCGACCCATTGCTCCGCGCGCCGACTCACGCTGACTTCGCCTTCACGATTGGCCCCGCTGTCCCAAGCTCGCCGCTTGTACCGCGCCCCTCGCACTCGGTGCAATGGCTGAGAATGGCGAGCTGACAATCTTCGCGTCTCGGCGCTGGACCTCGCAAAAGCGCCTGCCGAGACGCCAGGAACTGGCTTGGGGCCTACAAAGTCCCTTCCTCTGAGGTGTACGGACAGAGCTCGTTCTGCTTGCAGGCCGCCAGCTGGGCGATGCCAGTACCGCACTGACCGTGCTTGATCTCCGCTACGCAGGACTGGACCCTCGATTGGTCGACCCGATACGAGCAACTGCGCAGTCGGGTGTCTTCGGCGCTCACGTCGAGCTTTGCCTGCATGCACTGATCGCGTGAAGAAAAGGACGAGCACGAGTTGGTTTGGCGATCACAGCGCGCCGACGCGATGTCGTAGGCTGCGCGGTATTGTCCGACAGTCATCTGGTCTGCGTAGACGGGCTTCGCCGGATTCAGGCTGCAACCAGCAAGCCCAGCCAGTAGCGCGGCCGCCGTCGCAATGGACTTCCACATGGCGAATCTCCTTTCCTCGTTTCGGTCGTCGAGAAGGAAACGCAACGCATGGAGTATGGGGCTTAGGATCGGCGTGCACAACGCGATCGCGAAGGGAATTGCCGAACACAATCACCACAAAAAGCGCGAGCGAATCTGGGGTGTTCGTTGCCGTCGCAACATTTGGCGCGTTCTGCCACATGTCGAATCATTGCGCGGGTTTTATCGGCAAACGCGAGTTAGCCCGGTCCTGACATGCGCGCCACACGCCAGGGCAAGCCGAGATCCTTCGGCTCATCTTTTAGTGTTGGGCACGGTACTGGAACAATTGTCTGTCTTCGAAGCCGGAAGTAGCGTCCGGCGGTGGCTGGCGAAACTTTGCAAGATCAAAAGCTCTTGGCGCAGCGGCTCATGATTGCAGTGGTGGCGCCACTTGGGCTGCTACTCCTGGTCGGGCTGATTCTGGCGTTTCAAGTCATCAAGCTGCAGGACACCGCGAATTGGGTCGACCACACCGACGAGGTGATCGCCCGCGTCAGCGAGATCCAAACGCAGATCGGCGAGAAGGAATCCGCGATTCGCGGATACTTGCTGACCGGAGATCGAATTTTCCTCGGTCCGTACGAGCGCGCGCAACCGCTGCCGCTATTTCAAGCCTTGCATGAGCAGATGGCCGACAATCAGCCACAACAAGTGCGCGACGAGACGACGCGCGCCATGTACGAGGCCTGGTTGAAGAGCGTCGAACCGATCCTCCTGCCGGGCGCGGATCTGGCACCTTTCAGAACCAGCGTGTCGATGCTCGAGCGCAAGCGGCGCCTGGATTCGATGCGCGAGTCACTGCAAGCGATGATGCTGATGGAGCAGAGCCTGCGCGTGGAACGCGCTGCCGCGTACGCCGACAACAATCGTCTGACGACGATTCTAGGGCTTCCGTTGTTCATCGCGCTTGCCACGGCGCTCGCGTTTCTGTCGCGGCGACAGCTGTCCGAAGTGTCGGCGACCTATCGCGGGCTCCTAGAGGGTGAGCGCGTTGCGCGGCAGCTCGTCGAGACCCAA
>DATHOI010000053.1:0-2588 GCA_035485095.1 Polyangiaceae bacterium
CTACCCGGCGCAGACCCCAGAGGGGGGCTTCACG
Source organism: Polyangiaceae bacterium (assembly GCA_035485095.1). Taxonomy (GTDB): domain Bacteria; phylum Myxococcota_A; class Polyangia; order Polyangiales; family Polyangiaceae; genus PMG-095. The sequence goes on from DATHOI010000053.1 coordinate 35, forward strand.
ATGCCGGAAGGGGTGGGGCTCCCGTACACGGCGGGCGAGGTCTTGGTCTTCCAGGTGCACTACTTGAACTCGACCGCGAGCGCGCTCCACCCCGAGATCTACGTGCACCTCGACACGCAGACGACTCCGGTGCAGGAGAACGCGGGCGTCCTCTTCTTCTACGATCCGTTCATCTATGTGCCGCAAGGAGGGATGGGGATCGCCTCCACGCGCTGCCCGATCCCCTCGAACATCACTCTCTTCACGCAGTCCTCGCACTACCACGCGCGCGGATGGAACTATCAAGCTGTCCTCGACACGCCCGCGTCCGACGCCGGGAGCCCGACGGTCCAGGGGGCGACGCCGTTTTACACCTCGAACAACTGGGAGAGCCCGACCCAAGGGTCCGCGACGATCCCGATCGCGGCCGGGTCCGACATCCGGTTCTATTGCTATTACAACAACGAACAGGGGACGCAGAACTACATCCAAGGGCAGAGCGCGCTCACGAACGAGATGTGCATGTTCGTAGGCCTCTATTACCCGGCCATGTCGGTCCTCGACGAGCAGTGCCAGAACGGCGATATGTTCGGCACCGGGACGACGTCGTGCCAAGACACGCTCTCGTGCTTGAACGCCTGCCCGCCGGACGACGGCGACGACGCCGGGCAGCTCGCCACCTACGACGAGTGCACGCAAAAGTGCTTCGTCACAGGATGCCCCGAGTCGGCCGACGCGATCATCAACGTGTCGAACTGCATGCAGACGAGCTGCGCCACCGAGTGCGCGAGCATGGGCGCGAGCTGCGACTCGTGCGTGCAGTCGCAGTGCGCGTCGGAGTACCAGGCCTGCACGAACGCGACGTGCGGCGCCGTGCCCGCGCCGCCGCAGTGACGAACGCTAGAACGTCGTCATCCTGGGATGAAGTGACCTGTCAACCCAAGGTGGCGTTTTCTTGTTTCTGTTCTGAGGTTTGGGTTCGTTTCTCTCGAGAAGGGAGGGGCGAAAACCGCGACCGAGGCGAGTTGGACGACGGTGAATCACTCTGGGATACGCGGGTTGCTCGTAAGAGCCGAGCCGCAGGACAGTGGACCGTCGGGAGCTAGCCTGAGTCTGAGCGCGCGAGTCACCACCGCTTCCGCGGCGGGTCGCAAGGATGACGTTAGGGTTCTCCTTTTCGCCGGTGCCTCGTTCGCGGATTTCGCCCCACCGATTCGAGTCGTCAGGAAGCCAAGGGAAGCTTAGCCAAGGGAAGCTGCTCGAGGGCCCAGATGAAGCCACAGAGCTCGCGCGCGACCGCAACGACGGCCTTCTGCGGCTTTCCACGCGCGGCGAGTCGTGCGTAGCGTTTCGACAGTCGAACACTCGCAGCGTGAGCGATGCGCACGACATCGGGCGGCTGCTCGGCCCACTGTTTCTTGATCGCCGTGGAGGCACCGCGGCGCTGATAGGTCCAGGCGCTCTCGACGAGAATTCGGCGCACCTGACCGTTTCCCGCCTTGGTGATCCGGCCGCGTTGCTGCTTATTGCCGCTGGAGTGCTCGCTCGGCACGAGACCGACGTAGCTCATGAGCTTGCGAGGATTCTCGAAGCGCCGCAGCTCGATGAGCTCGGTCAGCACGATCATCGCGCTCAGCGTCGCGATGCCGCGCAGGCTCGAGAGTCGCTCGACACGCGCTCGCCAGGCGTCGCTCTTAGCCAATGCAGCGATCTGCGCGTCGAGCGCCTTCAGACGCACGTCCAGGTACTCGACCGCCGCGCGATAGTGCTCGAAGCTCGTCTGCGCCGTCGCCTCAGCGAACCGAAGCTCCTTGAGCCACGCCGCGTGCTTGCCTGACCAACGACTGGCTTCGACAAATCGATGTCCTCGGCGGAGCAAGAAGCTCGAGAGCCGGTGACGCGCCGTGATCCGATCCTTCCGAACGTCGTCGCGCGCACGCAGCAGGTCGCGCGCACTCTCCTGCTCCTGATTCGGCACGTATACCGCGGTCAGTTCGCCCGTACGTAACGCGCGGGCCAAGCGGATCGCGTCGCGGCGGTCCGTCTTCACGTGGTCCCCTGGTTTCTTCGGTACCAGCGACGGCGCGACGACGATGCACTCGATGCCCATCGACGTCAGCTGCCGATACAGCTCGAAGCCGCAACCGCCCGCTTCGTAGCAAACGCGAAGGTCGGCTTCGGCCGCCATCCGCTTGAATCGCTTGGCGACGACCTTCGGGCTCGATTCGATCTCGCTCGTCCGCGCCTCCTTGGCACCATCGTCAATCTCCGCGATCGCGATGCTATCGGCGTGGACATCCAGCCCTACCCATCGAATACACTTCGTCATGACCGGCTCCCGTGCTTGCGGCTCTGGCCGCGTTTCTCACTGGAATCGAAGCTAACCCGCGCTCACGCACGGGCAGCCGGTCACTTCATGTTGTCCGAGCGCCAGCGAAGGACCCCCCGGTAGGAGACAGCTCTTCGCTCGGGGGATCCATCGGCCTTCGGACTCTGGATGACGACGGACTCTTCGATCGACGTCACGGAAACCGCGCTAGTTTGGACGACGAGCCTTGAGCCGCTCGAGCAGGCT
>DATHOI010000054.1:0-3081 GCA_035485095.1 Polyangiaceae bacterium
GAGCCGAGAGGTGAACGATGAACAGTGAACTGTGGCTAGCGTACTTTTCCAACAATCAGCGAGCAGACACGAGCATGGCCGGGCCGTGCGGCGCCGCAGTGCCTGCGGAAGTGCGCGCGGAGCTGGCCGACTCGCTCGCGCGCTTTCAGCTCGGTGAAGCGTCGGGCGGGCGCATCGCCTCCGAGGTGGAGACCGCGCCTGATCCCGCGCTCGACGCGGCGAGTCGTCGCGCGATTCAACTCTACGTGCTCGAAGAAGGGCGACACGCTCGAGAATTGTTCATGCTGCTGCGAGCGCTCGGTGGACAGCCGCTGACCCAGCATTGGACGAGTGATTGGTTTCGGCGCGTGCGCCGCTGCCTCGGTTTGCGGACCAAGCTCTTGACCATGGCCGCCGCCGAGGTCGTGGGTATCGTCTACTATTCGGCGCTGCGTGATCGAGTGCCGTGCGCCACGGTGCAGCGCACGCTCAGCGTCATTGCGCGCGAGGAAAAGCGACACTTGGACTTTCAAGCCGAGTGGTTTGCGCGCGCCATCTCCCGCGCGCCGCGGCTGCTTCGGCCGCTGTGCGCCCTGGGAATTGCGCTGCGCTTCGGGCTGATCTTGGGCGCGGCGGTGCTGTCGGTGCTGGTCGACCATCGCAAGGTCCTGGCAGCCTTGCGCGTGCGCCGCGTCGAGTATCTGCGCGCCTGCGCTCGCACGCTGAGCGAGCGCAGGCACTTTTTCTACGGACGCCCGGCGTGCAGCGGGAACTCGTCGTGGAGCTCCTACCAGTCGGCCTTCGATCCGACGAAGCCGTGAATTTGCGGACCCGTGCCGACCGGGCCCCGTAAGCAACTACCCCGGTGTATTCGCCTTCTCTCGGCGCTCGAGCTCGCGCTCCTTCTTCAAGAGCCCCGTGTAGTAGGCGACGTAATATGCCGCGAGCAGAAAGTAGAGCGCTAGCGTGAGGGGGCTCCGCTGGAGGCTCGGCGGGGAGGGCGTGCCTTGGCCCACTTCCGCGCTGTGCTGGTAAACGGCCAACAGGCGTGCGGCGAGACGGCCCACGAACAGCGACGTCACCAGGAGGCCGATCCACTTGTTCGGGGTAAAGAACGAGCCGGTGGCGGTACGCTCGATTGGGGTGTGCGACAGGTCGACGAGCGCCAGGCCGACGCCGAGGACCAACCCCGCGGCCGCACCGGCGAACCCAGACGCCGTGGGCAACCACCAAAGAAACAAGGCGCTCAAGGCGGACAGCACGACCATGCGCCGGACCATGCGGCTCCGGACCAGTGCCTGGCGCCCGAAACTGCGCTTGAAGCGGCGGTACAAGCCGAACGCGATCAACGCGGCGACGATCACGGTGCTGAGCCAGGTCGTCACCCGAGCTTGATAGCCGAGCGCGCTGGCGCATGACCAGGTAGAAGCGGTAACGGGGAATTTCGCCCCGCGCTAGGCCTTGCAAATCCGTTGTCGCGGCAATGTGTACCGGGCTCGCATGGTCGAGCGGGTGTCGTCGAAAGCGCGGCCACTCGAAGCGTGGTCGCCGAAGCGTCAGTCACTGACACTCCGCGGAGGAACCAGCGGGAGTCAGAGCTCAACGTCGACGACGTATCGACGGACGCTGCGCGGTCGACGCTGCACCGTCACTCGTCCACTCGTGAGCGCGAGCATGCGCCCCAGCGCGGGAACCAGTTGACTGGTGGACGTTCACAGCTAGCCTGGAGACTTCCACTTCTCTTCGTTGCGAGGGATCGATGCTGCACACGGGTCGCGTTTTAGCGTTTGGCGCTCTTCTAGGGTTTCCACTGTTGGTCACTGCGTGCGGCAGCAACCCCGACGTCGTGAGCAAGGCCAATCAGTTCGCGACCGACGCGGGCTCGACGACGATGACGACGCCGGACTCCGGCACCATCAACCTCAACGTCGACAGCGGCAGCAACGACGCCGCCAGCACGTCCGATGCGGATCAGGGCGAAGCCGGCCCGGTCTGCGGTGACAGCATCATCGAGGCGCCTGAAACCTGTGATGACGGCAACAGCACTCCGGGTGACGGTTGCGACGGCAACTGTCAGACCGAGACCAACTGGGTGTGCGCGACGCCAGGCCAGCCCTGCACGTACATGCCGCCGGGCGCGGTGTGCGGCAACGGCATCGTCGAAACGGGCGAGACGTGTGACATCAGCAGCACCGCCAACGACGGCACGCAGGGCTGCTCGGCCACGTGTCAAACGGTGGCCGGCTGGACCTGCCCCGCGACAGGCGGAGCGTGCACGCTCAACGCCTACTGTGGTGACGGCATCGTTCAAACCACTCTGGGTGAGCAGTGTGACGACGGCACGAACGACGGCACGAAGGGCTGCTCGCCGACTTGCCAGATCCTGCCGGGTTACGACTGTCCTCCGACTGGCGGCGCGTGCGTGGTCGACGTGTCCTGTGGCAACGGCAAGGTGGACCCAGGCGAGCAGTGTGACGATCACAATCGCGTCAGCTTCGATGGCTGTTCTTCCGGCTGTTTCATCGAGACCGGCTTCAGCTGCCCGCCGGCTGGCGGCCCCTGCACGCGCATCTGCGGCAATAGCAAGATCGACCCAGGTGAAACATGCGACGACGGCAACTTCTACGCGGGTGACGGCTGCTCCGACTCGTGTCAGATCGAACCGAACTACACCTGCGCTGTCGTGGGCCAGCCGTGCGTGTTCACGCCGCCGCCTCCGCCCGCGGTGTGCGGCAACGGCGTGATCGAGACCGGTGAAGCGTGTGACGACGGCAACGCTTCCGGCGGTGACGGTTGCTCGGCCACCTGCCAGCTCGAAGCCGGCTGGAAGTGCCCGACTCCGAACGCCGCGTGTGTGGCCGCGCGTTGTGGTGACGGCATCCTCGCCGGCAGCGAGCAATGTGACGACGGCATCGTCGACAACCTGCACGGCTGTAGCTCCACGTGCACGATCGAGCCCGGCGCCGTGTGTCCCGCAAATGGCGGCTTGTGCGTGCCGATGAAGTGCGGCGACGGCAAAGTGACCGGAACCGAGCAGTGTGACGACGGCATCAACGACGGCAAGCATGGTTGCTCCACGACGTGTCAGCTCATCGCCGGCTG
>DATHOI010000055.1:0-2728 GCA_035485095.1 Polyangiaceae bacterium
GATGCGCTCGGCGAGCTGGGTCACGTGGCGGAGGGGGTAGTTACGGCCGACAGCGCGTATCATTTGGCAGCGCGTTTGGGCGTGGATCTACCAATCTGCAGCGAAGTGTATCGGGTATTGTTCGAAGATAAGCCGGTTTCCGAAGCGGTGCGAGCCGTGCTCTCGCGACCGCTGAAGAGGGAATGACGATGATGGATGCTCCTCTGCTCCGCGCTCTCCGTGTTGCGCAGCGCGTGCCGTCCGGGCTCACTCGCTTCGCTGGTCTCGGGGTTGCGGCGCTCGTGCTGGTGCATGCCAGCGTGGCTGCCGCGCAAGCGCCCGGCGCGCAGTACCCGTTCCCGCAAGCGCAGCCCTTGCCTCAACAGACGGTACCCCAAGGCCAACCGCTGCCAGGGCAATCGTATCCAACTGCGCCCGCGGTCCAGCAACCGTATCCGGGTCAGCAACCGTATCCGGGTCAGCAACCGTATGGCTACGTCGCGCCCTATCCGTACTCGGCGCCCGTTTCGAACAAGCGCAGCGGCAACGAGATCACCGTGCTGTATACGACCGCCGCGATCTACGGCGCAGGCCTGGGCGTCTGGATTGGTGCCGAAGCAAACATCAAAGATCCGGGCTTATTCTTGATCGCACCGATGGTTTTGGGCGTAGCCGGGCCGGTTGGCGTGTACTTCCTCGACAACCCGGCGCTGCCTCGTGGCGTGCCCGCAGCGATCGCCACGGGCATGGTGATCGGTGCCGGTGAAGGCATTGGCATCGCGAGCTATCAATTCGTGACCACCAACTCGGCTGATGCTTGGGGCTTTCGCGGCTTATCGCGCGCCACGGCGCTCGGCGCGACCCTCGGCGGCGCGGGCGGCTTCGCTCTCGGCTACCTGCAAGACCCTTCGCCGAAGAGCAGCTTGCTCACTACGAGCGGCGTGTTTTGGGGCGCCGCGATTGGCAGCATGTTCGGCTACGGCGCGTCGGGCGCGGGTGAGCCCTTTACTCGAGCCAACGACAGCGCTGCGCTCGGCGGCTTGATCGGTTTCAACGTCGGGCTGGCCGCCGCGGCGGGGTTGTCTACGGTGTACGTCCCGACCTACCGCGCGCTCAGTTACATGTGGGCCGGCGCGGGCATCGGCGCCGCGGTCTCGCTACCCGTATATTTGGCGTACGCGGGCAACGGCGGACCGCCCGCCAAACGCGGGCTCGTGTTCAGCGGCACGACGACCACGCTCGGTATCGTGGCCGGAGCGCTGATCGCAGGGACCGCGAGCGATCGCGCGGACTCCGAGTCCGACGTGCACTTCGCCAACATCGACTACATGTTGCCGCTGCCCATCGCACACGGCGCATTGTTCACGCTCGGCGGTCGGCTCGAGTAACGGGCGTTGGTCTCGCCGTCTCAGCGTCTCGCGGTCTCGCCGTCTCGCCGTCTCGCCGGAGCCCACGGCTCAGATATGCTCCACTGATTTGTAGAGCTCGGGCACGAAGCTCGTACGTGGACGGATCAGCGTGACACGGCCCGGGCGAATGTGCCCGGAAAACACTGGGTCTCCGAATGGCGTCGCGAGATCTGCATCCAACAGATCATCCTCGAAAATCATGAGCTGATCGCGCTCACTCGGCTTTACCCTGGGCGCTACGGTTGCCTGTTGGGTTCGCGTGGGCTGTGCCGCCTGTGCGTGGGCAGCTGCGGAGTGGCAGAGTAGGGCGAACATACCGCAGCCGATGACTCGTTTGGGGAATTGCATGCGAGCTCCTTTCCGCGTTCGACACCAAACTGCCCCGCGGCTTGGGCTCGCAAAGGTCGAGCGAATGAAGTGTGCTGCGCTGGGTGAACGCTTTTTGCGTCGTGCACTGTCCTCGGTTGTGCTGCTGCACAGGCCGGTTCCGATAAACCTCGACGAGGATTGTTATTTGAGGGGTAGAGCACTACCCTTTTGCCAGGCATGGCGACGATTCGTTTCTTTCCCTCGGAGGGGGCACCGGTGCTCCTGGCGCTGCACAAGCCGCTCTCGACCATCGGGCGCGCGCTCGGCAACGACATTCACTTGCCGGACGCGAGCGTCGCCAACCATCACGCACAAATCGTCTTCAACGGTCGGGATTTCCAACTGGAGGAGGTCGACCGCGACGCCGAGATCCTGATCAACGGCAAGAAGAAGCGGCGCGCGCGCTTGGCCAATGGTGATCGCATCACGCTCGGCCGAGCTTTACTCGGCTTCAGCATGTTCACCGAGGTCAGCTCCTCGCCCGCCACTGAAGAGCGCGAGACGAACGCCGAAACCGGTGACATCGCCCGCCTGCAGCGGCTGCACTCGTTCAGCGAGCGGCTGATGATGAGCCGCTCGGTCGACGAGCTGCTCGAAACGCTGCTCGACGACATCATCGAGCTCACGGGCGCTGCGCGTGGCGTCGTCTTGCTCGTCGATCCGTCAGAGGGCAAAGACAGCACGCCGCGCGTGCGCGTGTCGCGCAACGTCCAACGCGAAGCCATTCAAGACGCATCCGGGGTGATCAGCGACAGTATCGTGCGCCAGGTCATCGAAACCAAGCGCCCGGTCATCGTCAGCGACGCATTGACGGACACGACGTTCGGCAAGAGCGAGAGCGTGATTTCACTCAAGCTCTCGAGCGTGATGTGCGCGCCCCTCGTCAGCCAAGGTGAGGTGATCGGCGCCCTCTACGTCGCGAACGACGAAGTGAAGCACCTGTTCGACCGTCGCCAGCTCGATCTGCTGAC
>DATHOI010000056.1:0-3033 GCA_035485095.1 Polyangiaceae bacterium
CACTCTATGCGCCGTCGGTCGCGCTTGCATCACGAGTGGTGATTGCAGCAGCGGCGTGTGCACGGCGAGCAAATGCGCGCCGCCCCTGCATGCCGAGCTTGCGGTGGGCGATCCCAGCCCGACCACCAACACGCCACAGCCGGACGTGCGCATCGTCAACGACAGCAAGCTCGCCGTACCGCTAGCTGAGCTGACGCTCCGCTACTACTACTCGAAGGAGCCGACCGGCAGCGAAGTCTTCGCCTGCTATTTCGTGAGCATCGGCAATTGCCCCGTGCTTGGCCCTGCAGTGTTCGGCGACGTGAGCCCAAAGACACCGACTGCAGATCGCTATCTCGAGCTCTCCTTCGTTGCGAGCGCGCCTTCGCTGGGCGCGGGCCAAGCCATCGAAGTCCAGGACGCTTTTTACATCCCGACCTACCCGACCTTCACGCAGACGAATGACTACTCGTTCGACACGAACACCGATTTCGAGACCTCCACGCATGTGACGGTCTACAGAAACGGAATTTTGGTCTGGGGCACCGAGCCGTAACGCCTCTCCAAGCCCCCAATATTCGACGGAAATCGGCGCCACAGCGCGGGAATCTGGGCGAAACAAAAATCTAGTAACGTGGTAAACAGCTTGCTATTGTAGTGTCACTGCAACCCCCCCGGGAACAGACCAGAGGAGCGAGCCTTGCCCATCGAAGTACCGAGCGTCCGAATCCTGATCGTGGACGATGACAAAGAGATCCGCGACTTCATGCAGTCACTCCTGGAGAAGGACGGATTCATCATCAAGACTCTTGGCGATCCGACTCTCGTCGAAGACGAAGTACGTCAAGGTGACTACCACGTGCTGATCTTGGACCTGATGATGCCCAAGATGGACGGCATCGAGGTCCTGAAGAAGATTCGCGCGATCGACAGCGACATCGCGGTCATCATCTTCACCGCCCACCCGAACCTCGATTCGGCAGTGGCCTCGATGAAGCTCGACGCCGTCGACTACATCAAGAAGCCCTTCAACGTCGACGAGTTCCGCGAAGTCTTGGCGCGCGTGATGAAGAAGAAGGGCCTCGCGCGCACGCCCGAGGAGCAGCTGCACAAGATCATCGGCGACACGATTCGCACCATGCGCAAAGAGAAGGAGCTGACGCTCAAGCAGATGAGCCGCCGCACCGGCCTCAGCATCTCGCTCTTGTCGCAGATCGAACGCGCCGAATCGAGCCCGTCGATCTCCAGCTTGTACAAGATCGCGATCGCGCTCGACTCGAAGATTCAGGATCTGTTCGGCAACAACTGAAGCGTCAGCGGCCCGCAATCCACCGGAGTGCCACTCGCGCGAGCGGCACTCCGCGGCGGGCTACTTGACCGGCACTTCGGGCACGATCGTGCCGCAATTGGTAAACTCGAGATTCGTGTCCACGCGGAAGTCCGAAGCAGTGGTGTGGCGCTCGGCGTGGAACAAGTCGAGATTGTAGGCGTTGCCCACGGTGATCCCGAGCTCCATTGCGGCCGCATCGAGGCTGACACTGTCGCTCGCTTGCGGATGTAAGCCGCCCAGATCGATCGCCAGTTTGTTGTTGATGAACACCCACAGGTCGTCGTCACCAGTGAACGAGAAGGTTTCTCCACCCTTGTAGTTGAAGCGCGTGTGAATTTCCGTCGTGAAACCAAAGTTGTGGGCCTGCGGCGGGCACGTCTTGGGATCCGCGTCCGCCTCGTGGCAACTGTCGCCCCAGCCTACGCCGTCGATCGGGAAGAACTCGAGGCTCTGAAAGGTGAGCACGTTGTTATTCGGCTCGAAGTAGAAGAAGACCTCGTACGGTTTGTTGACGTTCGCCGTGTTCCTATACCACTGGTCGTAGTTGGCTTGCGTGGTGGTCTGTTGGCCGTTCACCGGATCGATGAACGGTTGCGTCGGAGCCTGGGAGTACACGGGCTTTTGATCGCTGCCGAGGTCTGGCTTCACGATGCCCTTCGACGCGCCGTTGCCCGAGAAGTGCTCGAAATCAGGGTGCCCCATCGGCTCGTTGATGCCCTTGAAATCGCGCACGACACCGAGGATCTGAGTGCCGCAGCCGGAGCTCGAGTCGCCACCCGAGCCCGCCGCAGCGGAGCTCCCGGCCGAACCGGTATCCACGATGGCAGGCCCCGTCATGAAGCCGCCCTTCTCCGTCATCGTGAAGCCAGCCGGCAGCATATATGGACCTGTTGTGGTGGTACTCCCGGCACCGCCCGAGCCGTTTGCGCTGCCCGCGTCTCCACCCGTGACGTTGATGTTTGGTGTGCCACTCGCGCCCGTCGAGCTCGACGCGGCGCTGCCGCCCACCTGCGACGTAGAGCTACTGCCGCCGCACGCTGACAGCGCCAGGAGCAGAGGCAGAGCCACGCCGGTCGCACGGCACAGTGAGCTGCCGAACCGGCGAGATTGCGGCAGCATCGAGAGGTCGTTCGTTACGCGCATAGTGCCTCCTACAAAGGATTTTGGTTCAACAATGTCGCGCGGATCGAAAAGCGATCACCTCAAATGCGCGAATGGGCCAGCGAATGTCGTTCGTTTCCAGTCACTTGGCTCTTTGTTAACGAGCCTGCCAAAGCGCGGGCAAAACCAAGCTTAGCCGGCTCGCGCCGGAGTCACGGCATCCAGAGTCTAGCCGAATCCAGCGAGGGGATCGCCGTGCGGTGTTGTGGGCGTCGCTTCTTTGCAGATGGATCGCGCATTGCTGAAGCGCGCGGGGACGAGTCCATCAGACCACGACGAGCGAAACTACACTGTGCGGAAAGAGCGTACTGAGGTGCCATCTGCTGCGGTCCGATTGAGGATACGGCTCAGCGAAAGGCGCCCAAGGCCACCGAGGGACGCGCCCGCCAGTCGGGATCGTGAGCTGGCTGATGAACGCAATGGCGTAGATGTCTTTGACGAATGCATGCCGGGCGCGAGCGGCACTGGCAATTGCACCCGCGCCCCGTCGGATGCCCAGATCCTAATCAGAACTGAGCGAGCCCTCGACAGCACTCCTCACGGCAGCATCTCGATATCGTCGA
>DATHOI010000057.1:0-2914 GCA_035485095.1 Polyangiaceae bacterium
TCGCCGTGCGCGCGGCCGACCTTTTCCCAATCCTCGATATTGGTCACGAAAATGCGCGTGCGAACCACGTGCTCGATCCGACCTCCCGCGCGCTCGAGCGCCCAGGCGATGTTGCGCAAGCACTGCGCAGCTTGCAGTGCAGCGTCACCGGGCGCGGCTATCGTGCCGTCCTCCTTGGTCGCGGTGGTGCCGGAGACGTAGATCGTGTTGCCGACGCGCACAGCCCTCGAATATCCGACGATGGGCTCGTATTTGGTGCCGCTCGAGATGTACCTGCGATTCATGAAGCACAGCCTACGCACAGCGGCGCGCGCGCCGCTACGCCTTGACGCTGTGCCTGCTCACTGAGCGCGGTCGGCGATGCGCTGCACCAAGCTCACGTGGGGACTATTGGGATGCTGCGCCAGGAAGGTGCGCGCCAGTGCCGCTGCCTGCCCGTGATTTCCCTGCAGATCCACGGTTTCGATGCGCAAGACCGCGGCTTCTTGTCCGAAGGAACCGTGCGGAAATTTGCTGCCATAGCTCGACAGAGCTTGCGACGCGGCGCTCGAATTGCCCGCTGCCACCGCGGCGCGCGCGGCGTCGATTAGCAGCAATTGCTCGCTCAAATCAGTCGCGCTGTCCGCAGGTGCGGGAGTGGACGTAACAGTCTTGGAAACACTCGAAACACTCTTGGCAGTGGACCTCAGCGCGCTCGTGCCGGTGCTCGCTGCGTCACTCGCGGGCTCGACTGGTGGCAGCGGTGAAACCACGGGCTCTGCCGTGGCGGCGAGCTGCGCCTGGGGCGCGGGCAAGGGGCTTGGCGCCACTGTAGGCGCAGCGACGAGCGCCGCCTTCGGCGCAGGAGCCGCCCTGTGCAATGCGCCGGACAGCATGAGCGCGACGATCGCGGAGGCCGCGATGACACCGCCAATTGCGGCCTTTCCGAGGAGCGCGGCTCGACCCGCCGGAGCTACTGCCGGAGGCGGGACTGTCATCGCGGCGAGCCCAAGGGCGGCCCGCACGCGCATGCGTTGTTCTGCAGACGGAGATTCGTTTGCCGCGGCGTCCAACAGCAGCCGTTCGAGCGGCGTCGGTTGGTCGGCGACCAGTTTCAGATCGCTCATGACGTTTTAGATCCAGGTTGGAGCTTGGATTCGACCGCAGCGACTGCGGCCCGAAATGCTTCACGCGCTCGACGTAGACGCGAGGCCGCGGTGCCGACTGGAATTTCAACCAGCGCGGCGACCTCGGGCATGGTCATGCCTTCGAGCTCGGAGAGGATGAACACCGTACGCAGATCGAGCGCCATGCCATCCAGAATGCGGCCCATCAGGTCGATGGCGCGGTGTTGATCGGCAAGATCTTCTGGGCGCCCGGCTTGTGAGCGCCGAAAGTCCATGTCCTCTTCCAAGACCCAGCGGCGATCGCTGCGCGACTGCGAGCGCGCGACACGCAACGCGGTGCCAAACAGAAATGAGCGCTCACTGCCGAGCTTGATGTCAGACAGGCGCTCCGCTGCCACGAGAAAGACGTGCTGAGCGGCGTCGTCCGCACTGCCGGGGCTCAGACCGAGCCGGCGCACCAGACGCCAAATGAAATCATGGTGGTCGTTGAACATGCGCTCGAGCCGCGCCTTCGACGCCTCTGCGCGCATCGGTTCAACTGGATTGGACACCACGAGTTGAAGGATACTACCCATTGGCCTGCCGTGTAATGCCCGACCCAGAAGGTTTCGATCATGGCAGACGCAAACGAAATCCAAGACCGGTCGAGATGTACAGCAGCGGCGTCTTCCAGATCACATCCGATGTATCGAACTCAACGGTGTACGGCTGCAGTGTGACGCCTACACCGGCATCACCAATGATCTCGACTAGTTCTCCGAGTCTGAGCGTTAACGTTCCGGAGCCTCCGGACGAAGCATAGAAGTGGTCGCTTGGGGTTGAGGCCGCGTGCGTAGTCCAACTTCGAAGGTTACCCACTGAGCCAACGACGCAGGGTCGAAAGACCAGCGTCGTGTTGCCAATTCTGAGTGGGCAACCAGCGACAGTGACGAGCGTTAGTGCAAAATTTGCCTCTGCGCCGAGCTCAGGTGAGTCAGACGGGAGCGAGGGACGAAACCCAAGTTGCTCTACGTGGCTGATCGCTGCATGAATTAATGGAGAAAACAAATGTCTGGAGGCCGCGCCAATGTCCACGAACGCGCTGCCGCCGATGGCGGGCTTGGGAAGAGCGTTGAAGTAGACATTGAACTCGGCGCCGATATCTATTTCGAGGCCAGGGAGATCCGACGTCGATAGGCTCGATCGGGTTGGCTGCTTGGGTTCCTGACGTGTGGGCAGCGGGCGACTAGGGGGCGGCGATGATGTCGGGGCTGGTGTTGGTGTGTCAGCGCTAGGCGCAGGTGTTGGCGCTTTCGGCGCTGCGAGCAGCGCCTCCGGATCGAGCGACACGGTTGCGATCAACGCCAGGCCCTCGACCGCCTCAGCACACGTGTTGAAGCGCACGCTGCGCTGACGCAAGGTGCCGTTCTGTTCGATCAAGCGCAGCTCGCCGATCGTGAAATCCCCTTCTTTTCTCAGGTATATCGAGAGCTCTCGCTCGTGCGAGCCTTCGTCGACGAAGTGAATGCGCGTCGAGCGACGTTGCACGCTGCGCTGGAAATCCCCGACCGCGGGACAGTCCGCGGGCGCCGTGTACGCGAGCAACGTGGGGCCTTGTTCTTCCGCGCGCGCGCCTCTGGCGCCGCAGAGTAGCGCGCACAGCACAGCACTGGCGGCCAAGCCGCGGCTCAGGCGCGCAAACATCGCGTCCAACAACTCAGTGATTAGAGCATGTTTGCGCGGCTCAGGGCAGCGTTTGGCTGCGCGGCCGCTAAAGCGAAGCGGCGCTCAGTGCTTGGCCAAGGCTCGATTGGCCAGATCCCGGTACT
>DATHOI010000058.1:0-6705 GCA_035485095.1 Polyangiaceae bacterium
ATCGACATTCCCCCGCCCATCGGCCACACCCCGAATACGTTTCGTAGCTGCCTGTTGCCCGGTCATCCGTACACGCGCATCTCGCCGCTCGGCGCGGACCCGCAGACGGCAAACATCGCCACCGCCGAGACACTACCGCTCGCGTCCGCCGCCGGTCTCTGGCGGCTGTGTGAAGAGGCGCTCGCCAAACTGATGTCGCTCCAGCAGGGGGGGCTCGCGCACGGCGACGCCGAGCTGCACAACTTCATCGTGTGCCCGACACCGCTCGAGCTCGTGTTGATCGATTTCGAAGGCTCGGTGGACAAAGACGCAGTGACCGAAGAAGCCTGGGAGAAACGCTGCACCCTGGACCTCGAGCCGCTGCTGCGCGAAGCCGTGTACCTGCAATGCGCGCTCGGCAGGCAAGAAGGCTGGCTGGCCAAGCTATCGTTCGAACGCATGCCGGCCCTGCTCAAATATCCCGATCAGTTTCTGCGCGCGATCGAGCAACGCCAAAGCGTCAGCGGCTGAGGCACGAGAAAAAACCGAAATTGCTGAGCGTGCCCGACGCTCGAGATACCGGGTATCCGGCGGGCGTGGGTTCGTCGCATACTGCGCCGCCATGACGTACCGCGCCGACGATCGCCGTTATCAAAGTATGCGCTACAACCGCACCGGGCAGAGCGGGCTCAAACTGCCCGCCGTGTCGCTCGGACTGTGGCACAACTTCGGCGGGGTCGACGTGTTCGAGACCGCGCGCGCGCTCTTGTTCCGCGCCTTCGACTTGGGCATCACGCATTTCGATCTCGCCAACAACTACGGGCCACCGCCAGGCTCGGCCGAAGAGACGCTCGGTCGCGTGCTGAAGCAGGACCTGCGTGCCTACCGCGACGAGCTCGTGATCTCGAGCAAGGCGGGCTACGGCATGTGGGACGGCCCGTACGGCGAATGGGGCTCGCGAAAATACCTGGTATCGAGCATCGATCAGAGCTTGAAGCGGCTCGGGCTCGAGTACGTGGACGTGTTCTACAGCCATCGACCTGACCCAGAGACGCCTCTCGAAGAAACCATGGCGGCGCTCGATCACATCGTTCGAAGCGGCAAGGCGCTATACGTGGGGATCTCGAACTACCCGGCGGATATGACCCGGCGCGCGGCTCGGTTGCTGCGCGACCTCGGCACCCCGTGCTTGATTCATCAGCCTGCTTACAGCCTCTTGAACCGCTGGGTGGAGGCTGATTTGTTGAGCGGGCTGCGCGAAGAAGGCGTGGGCTGCATCGCGTTCTCACCCCTCGCTCAGGGGTTACTCACGGACAAATACTTGACCGGCATTCCGGTCGACTCTCGCGCGGGCAAGGCGCATGGCTTTCTACGCCCCGCGCACGTGACCGAAGAGCGCTTGGACAAAGTTCGCAGGTTGGACGTACTCGCCAAAGCGCGCGGTCAGAAGCTCGCCCAAATGGCCATCGCGTGGGTGCTGAGGCACCCGGAGATGACCTCTGCGTTGATCGGCGCTAGCCGTGTGTCGCAAATCGAGGACGCCGTGAGCGCGCTCGACAACACGCAGTTCTCGAACGCAGAGCTGTCTCAGATCGACGAGATCGTGGGACACTGATTGTCTCCAGCTGAACGCGCACGCCGCTTCAAAGATTCAAGCCGAGCCCGAGGCTCACGCCACTCCACAGGCCAGCAACCTTGACGTCGGATTCGCCGCTGACTTCGCCGCTGACGGGGAAAGTCACGACACCGAGCTGAGCCGCCACCTCGAGAAATAGCGGGTCTGCGACGCTCACGTCGAGCGTGCCGAACAGGAATGGCCCAGCCCACGCCCCCGTCACGTAACCCGACTGCACGCGCGCCGCGTCGTTCGTCGCCGCGCCCGCGGCGGCGCCGGTGACTCGCGCCAAGCCGAGCGCGTGTCCAATCCCGATCTCGCCCGGTAGCGCTCGGTTCGGAAAACGCAGCGCCAGCCGGAGCGACAGATCAGCCGCCAAGACGTGCACGGAACCAAGAGCAAAGTTACGTTGACCGGTAGCGAGCGCTGGTCCGAGTCCGAAGGACAAGCGCCCCACGTCGTGTGAGAAGCCGAGACCGCCTCCAGACAGCGGCTGAAAACTCCCGCCAAAATTTTCGAGCTTCGCCAAGACGACCAAGCGGCTCGTCGGAGGCGCGCGCGGGCGTTCGCTCGGCGCGGGCTCGACCTCTGGCGCCGGTTTGACCGGAGCGGGCGGGCTCACCTCCGGCGGTTCGACGGCCTCGCCACGCGCCGTGTCGCGCACGAGCTCGGCGATGGCGAGCGCGATCACGCGAGGCCGAAGCGCAGCCTCGGTGAGATCGAGATCCAATTGCCGAGAGCTCTCGTGCCCGTTGACCAAAGCGCGAATCAGACTCACGTGCTCGCTGCAGCTCAGAATCACGCGCGGCGCGGTCTCGCCGCCAGACGTGCTGGTATTCTTCAGCTCGATGCGCGTGAAGCGCTGCACCTCGTCGACCAGCGCGTGCGAGCAGGTCGAGCTCTCGAGATGAAGCGCGCCGTTCGTCGGCACATCGGCCGAATCAGCCCACGCCGGCGCGAGCCGAATTCCGCTCAGCAAGCCAACCAGCGCGAGCTGCCGAGAAGCCGAGCGGCGAATTTTTGGATTCGGACTCACTCCGCATCGAGCATCGCATGCAAGGACGCGGCGTGGCGCCCCCCCGGATGAAGCGCGAGGTATTTTTGTGCAATCACTCGGGCCTGCGGCAGTTGCCCCGCTCGCTTTAGAGCCTCGGCCTCGCGGGCCATTGCATCACCCGCGAGCGGCCCACTCGGCCAGAGCCGCGAGGCGAGGTCGAACGCAGCGGCGGCTTCCGAGGCTCGGCCCAGATCGTCCAGCAGAACGCGGCCCAGCGTGAATGCCGCCACCGGCGCACGCGCGTCCTTCGGATAGCGTTCGCTGACCTTTCTGAGTGGCAAAACGGCCTGTGCCGGATGTGAGCTCAAGCGCGCGACGTCCGCCGCAAGCAGCAGATCCGCCGGTTCATCCCGCACGTCGCTGGGCGTCCGTCGCAGCGCAGCAAACGCTTTCGCGTACTCACCACGGCGCGCCAAATCACGCCACACGCGCTGCTCGGCACTGGGCGCCTCCGAGCTCGGCGTCTCCGCGCTAGTTGTCTCGATGTCCAACGCGGCAACGGGCGGCGCGCTCGCGGGCGGCGCGGGCGCAGGTGTGGCTTGCGGCGGCGGAAACTCGCCCGCTTCACCCACGCCGAGCAACTCTTCCCCTCCCGGCCACGCCACCCGAACGCGCCCGCGCTCGACGGAGACCCGCGCGCTCGAGCCCAGGCGCTCGACCACGAACGCCGTACCGAGCACGCGCACGCTCACGTCCCCCGCGTGCACTTCGAACGTGCGCCCGTGATTGGGCACCACGTCGAAGCGCGCGCGCCCTAAAACCACGGTGGAGCTCACGAAATCCGCAGTCTGCTGATCCAAATGCACGACGCTGCCCGTCGCTTGAAGCTCCGCCAGCGAGCCGTCCGCGTAGTGCACGCCGCCATTGTTCGTCGCGTCCGCCCCAGCCGACGCGGCTCGTGACGACGCCTCGGAAGCCCGATGAAAGCGTGTTAGCGCGAACAAAAGCGCGCTCGCACAAGCAACGCTCAGCGCAACACGCGCCACGAAGCGGCGACGACGACGGCTCAGCACCTCGCGGCCGAGCGACCGTGTCTGCTCGACGCTCCAAATACTTTGCACTCGCAATGGCCCGCGGCGCAGTCGTTCGTCGAGGTCAAGCATTGCGACCTCCGAGGTACTTGCGAATGCGTTCGTGTGCGGCACCGATGCGACGCTTGGCCGTCGCGAGCGAGCAGTCGCACAACTCGGCCACCTGCTCCAGGCTCTGGCCCTCGATGTGCCGCAACACCCAAGGCACACGCTGCCGCGGCGGTAGGCGATCGAGCGCGCGGTATACGTCGCTCACCAGCTCACGCTCCTCGGAATCCGAGGCCGGGTCGGCCAGGGTGTCGTAGCTTGCTTCGTCCGCGAGCTCGAAGACCGACCAAAAGGCGCGCAGCCGAAGCTGTAACACCGCGCGACGCACCGTCACCGTCGCGAGCCAGCTCTTGATCTCGCGATGGTCTTCCCTCCGCCGCAAGCCGCCGACCGCCAACGCGAACACTTCTTGCACGACGTCTTCGACCTCGGCACGACGCCCCAAGATGCGCGTGGCGATCGCGGCGACGTAAGGAGCGTAGCGCGCGTAGAGCGCGTCCAGCCCGGGCTCGGTAACGGCGTGCACGGAGTAGGCGTCGGCTGCGCTGGGCGCGGGCGCGAAGCCGCTCGGACGCGCCGGCTCGCGCTCTGACGCGGGGGGCGGCGGCACGACGCGCAGCAGACGATTTCGGGAGCCGGCGATCATGGTTAGCGTGCTCGGACATTGCGAGCACATCACCATCGATATGTTCGCTCCCCGAAAAAACGGCTCAAAAAGATGGTCAATTTCGGTGCTGCTTGGCCCGAGATTTTGGAACGACACGAGATCATTGCGCTTTGGCATGAAGGCGTGGCGTTCCTCGACGCCGCGCCGTACCTTGAGACCGGTGACCGGCCGCGCATGGTTCGTGCTCTTGCTGGTCGGCGCGGCGGCGTGCACGAACGGGACCTCGGGCTGGGTTCTGAGCGAGAGCCCCATCGCATCCGGCGGTTCGACTAGCTCGAGCGACGCAGACCCGGACCGTGACGCCGGGCTCGCCGGCGCGACGGAAGCGGGCGCCGCGGGCGAAGCCGGCAGCTCGAATAGCGCCGCAGCGCGCTGCCCGACTCGTTTCGAGAACCTCTGTTCACCGGAGATCGTAATCGACAACCGTGACCTCGCGGGCTCGGGCGCGTTGTTCGCTCAGGCCATCCCCGATACCGCAACGACACTGCCCTGCATCATGCGCGACGTGTGTGCCACGCTGTATCGCAAGACGTCGGAGATTCGCAACATTACCCAGCTCAGCGTGATCATCGAGAACTACGACGGCATCAGCGAGACATGGTCGACGGGCACGGTCGCCACGATCCACATGAGCTCGAGCCACATGCAGCAGGTCGTGGACGCGAACCAAAGCCTGAGCGACGAGCTCCGCGGGATTTTCTACTACCACGGCGCAAACATGTACCAGTTCGACGGCGGAGACGGCGTGACCAATGCCTGGATCGTCGAGGGGGTCGCGGACTTCGTGCGTCACTCCGGGGGTTACTTGCCCGACAGCCAACGCATGGCCGGCGGCGCATACACCGACGGCTTCGCTACGACTGCCTTTTTCTTGGTTTGGCTCGACGCTCACTATCCGGACTTCGTCTACGAGCTGAACGCGAGCCTGAATCCGGCGAGCGGCGCAACCTGGACTCCACAGGCTTTCGCCGACATTGCCGGGCAGAGCGTGGATGACTTGTGGGCCACGTATCAGAGCAGCCTGTAGCGCACGCTCAGCGGTTGATGGTGCTCATGTCTCCGTAGCGCTGGCCGGCGGCGACTCCGCGCGGCGCGAGCACCTCCAACTCCGCAAGCTCGGCCGCGCTCAGGCTCAGCTCCGACACCGCCGCGTTCTCCTCCAAGTACGTGCGACGCTTGGTGCCGGGAATGGCGACGATGTCCGAGCCTTGCGCCAAAACCCAACCCAGCGCGAGCTGCGCCGCACTGACCTGACGACGCTTCGCCAGCGCTTCGACCTGGGCGACGAGCTCCAGGTTTTTCTGCAAATTTTCGCCTTGAAAGCGAGGAAACAAACGCCGTCGATCATCGGGCGCGAAATCGTCGACCGACTTGATCGTGCCGCTCAAAAATCCGCGACCGAGCGGGCTATAGGCCACGAACCCGATGCCCAGCTCGCGCAACGTCGGGAGTAAATCCTCCTCCGGCTCGCGACTCCACAGTGAGTACTCGGTTTGGAGCGCGCTGACCGGATGCACGGCGTGGGCGCGCCGGATCGTCGCCACCGAGGCCTCCGAGAGTCCGAGGTATTTGACCTTGCCGGCGTTGACGAGCTCGGCCATCGCGCCCACGGTCTCTTCGATCGGTACGTTCACGTCCACGCGGTGCTGGTAGTACAGGTCCACGTAGTCCATACCGAGACGCTTCAGTGACGCGTCGATGCAGGCGCGAACATACTCCGGACTACCCTTGATGCCGTGAAACGAGCCGTCCGTGCCACGTACATTGCCGAACTTGGTGGCGACAATCGCGCGCTCGCGCTTACCGCGCAGCGCCTGACCCAAGAGCTCTTCGTTCTTGAACGGACCGTACATGTCCGCGGTATCGAAAAAGTCGATACCGAGCTCGAGCGCGCGATGAATGGTCGCGATCGACTCATCGTCGTCCCGCGCACCGTAAAACTCCGACATGCCCATGCAGCCGAGCCCTTGCTCGGAGACCTCGAGCCCCTGCTTGCCCAATGTACGCCGCTTCATGCCCGCTACATTGGGCCCAATCCTTCGATCGACAAGGCACGCTTGGCCAGGGCGGGTTTTCGAGGCTCAAATGCCGCGCGCCCAACACACGAGCGATTGTTTCTCCTGTGGAGTCAGGCGCGGGTAGCCGGTGGGCGGCATCGAACCTTGGGCAACCTGAGCGGCCACGTTGCGGCGGTGGGCCACGAGCGAGAGCTCGTTCGTCCAGTCGTAGTCGGGGCCCGCCATGCCGCTCGCCGAATGACACGTCACGCAACGCTTCGTGACCACTGCGTGCGCTTCCGCAGACGCGG
>DATHOI010000059.1:0-3473 GCA_035485095.1 Polyangiaceae bacterium
ACCGTCGGTCCAAGGTAGGGCTCGCTGACCGAACCACCTGTGCCCGCGCCGCCTGCGCCTACGCTGGTTGCACCGCTGCTGCTCGCGCTCAAGCCGCCCGCGCCAGCGCTGCCCGCCGGCGTGCTGCCCGCGCCGCCCGCGTTCGTGCTACCCACGCCGCCCTCGTTCATGCTGCCCGTACCGGCAGCGTTTGCGTGCATGCCGGTGATGCCGCCTGCTCCTGCACTGGCGGCGGTCCCGCCGCCTTGCGAGGCGCCAGCACCGGAACCCACGCTACCACTTCCATCAGTGCTCGCAGCCGTGCGCCCGGCACTGGCGATGGTGGCATCGGGGACTGTCTGAAACTCAGTGCCCCCGCACGCTGCGGCCAGAAGCGCGACGACCGGAATTGCCAGCAGATAGCGAGGCGAACGTAAGGAAGACGTTTTCATGAGCAGCGTGCTGCATCAAACGAGCCGTTCCGCATTCGGAGCAAAACTCCGACCTTTGTTCTTCTGGTCGAATGCTCCGCTGATGCAAAGCGCCTCGCTCGCAGCAGGTTCGTCGCGGCGCTAATGTGAATCAAAGGCCGGCGTCACGAGCGAAGCCCGACGTACGCATCCACGTCCGCCCGCAGCTGCCAGTCGCTGCGATCCATGCACGCCGTTCAAGGATAGGGCTGCCCCTGAGCCCCGCCCGGAAGCAAAAATGCGTGCGAAATTCGTGAACGACGGGCTATTTACTCGTCGCTGGAGAGCCGCGCGAAAATGGCGTGATCGAGCCAGCGCGCGCCGACCAGCTCGGCTTGGCGCGCGATGCCTTCGAAGCGAAAACCGAGCCGCGCGATCACGCGCAGGCTGGCGCTGTTGTCGGTCGCCGCGGCGCAGCGCACGCGATGCACGGCCATGCGCGCGAATGCGAAGTCAACGCAGGCGCGGGCGGCTTCGGTCATGATGCCGCGGCCCGTGGCTTCGCGACGCAGCCAATAGCCGAGCTCACACGAGCGGTGCAAATGCACGCACGAGTCGAGCCCCACGACGCCGAGCAGCTCGCGCGATTGACGATCGCGAATCGCGAACCGGACCGCGCGCCCGCCGTCCCAGTCAGACACGCAGGCCTCCGCGTAGCGCATGCTGGCTTCTGGCGCGTTGTTGAACGGTACCCAAGGCAACCAACGCTCGAGGTGCCAACGCGATGTCTCGACCGCGTCCCAAAGCTCGGCGCCGTCACCGAGCTCGAGCGGCACGAGCACGGTGCGCCCGGTTTCGATCGGCGCGCGACGCACAGTGGAGCGCGACGGAATCGACAAGAGGTGCGCCACGGGTTGCGCGCCCGAGTGCGGAGAGGATTCGTTGCTGTCCCGATGTTTCAAGGGCAATCCGTGCGGAGCGCGAACACCTCGAGGTGCGCGGATTCGTAGTCGCGCCAGGAAATGTACCACTGCCCAGGTTTTTCGCCCGGCGCCAGGTCCGGTTGCGGCTGAAAACCGCTGACTCGGCTGAGCGAGGTGACTGCGCCGAGCCCATCTCGGGTGAGCGGAGCGAGCCGTAGCCGGGACTCGTCGAACCAGGAAATGACTGCGCTATTGCCAAGCGCGGCGACGGCTGGCCGCACGACCTTGGGCGGCATGTCGCGATGCCAAAGCATCTGGCCTTTGTCTTTGTCGACGAAGGCCACGGACGCGCCGGCCTTCTCGTCGTCCCAGGCGACGAAGCAACCGTCACCCGTGCAAGCGATCACTGGTGTCGTGTTCTTGCCGTCGCGCGAGCTCAGGAGCTGCAATTGGCCGATGAAGCGCTCTTTGCCACTCGGCTTCTTCAACGGCAAGAGGCCGGTCTTCAAGGTCGCGTCGTTGAGCGGCACGCGCAGCAGGAAGACTTGGATGTGCTCGTAGCCGCGATTGATCGAGAAGGACACGTTCAAGTGTCCGTTTTGGACCGCGATTGCCGGCGTGCCCGCCGAGGTGGTCGATGCTTTGGGCGCCGCAGTCGCGGTCAGCCGCACGGGATCTCCGGTCGGCTGCAGATCTGCGTCGAGCTCGCGCGCCATGATGTCGCTCGTGCCCTTGTCCACTTCCTCTTGCCAAGCTGCCCAGTATTTCCCGCCTTCGCTCGGAGCCAGCGCGGCGAACAAATCGCCCTTTTTTACGGCAGAAATACGGCGCGGCGGGCCCGCGATGTGCCCGTCGTGCGAGATGAAGCGCGCGTACACGCCCGGCTCGTTGCCGCCGTCGTCCCAGTACAGGAGCACGAATTTGTCACCGGCTGGGATGAGCTGCGCTTGGCGTGCGGAGGACACCTCGGGCGTGACCGGAATGTCCGGAGAGGTGCGGCGTAGCGCGTCGTCGAGCAGCACGGCGTAGGCCTGACGCTTCTTCGCGTCCTGGTGATTGTCGATCCAAACGAACACCGTCCCCGCGCTGGAGTGCGCCAAGGTCGGGCGCGAGACGGGCAGCTCGATCGAATAGGGGCGCGGGCGACTCACGCCGGTGAGCTTGCACGGACCGCTCGGCTCTTCGATCGCGACGGACATGTGCGAGAGCACGGACCGCGCGACCGACGCTCCGCCCTTCATCGCGTCTTTGAAGGCATCGAGTGCGTCCTTGCCGTTGCCGCTCGCGAGCAGCTCTTGCGCGTGCGCGATCTTGAGCGCGTAGGTGTCGGTCTCGACGGCGCGTGGCCCGCTCGTGGCGGCGGGGCTCGCGGCCGAGCTCGAACCATGCGGCTTGGTGGGGGTGGCGCTGTGAATCACCGCGGGTTGGCCGGGCGGATGCAGCGCGTACAACCAAACGGCGTACGCGCCGAGGCTCAGCGCGGACACCAACATCAAGGCTGAAATGGCGCGCCCGGAGGTGCGCTCCGGCCGCTCCGAAAGTACCGGCGCCGGTCGAGCCAACGGCGGGGGCGGGGGCGGGGGCGAGGGTGCCGGCGCGGGCTCGCGCGTCGTGGCGGGCAGTTTGTCCGTGCGCGGGGCGCTCGCTGGCGGCGCTTCGTTCGCGATCAGCTCGTCGACGACCATGCCCTCGTCGTCGCTCGAAAGGGACATCGAGCGAGATTGGCCGCGGCTCGGTAAGAGAGCCTTGGTCAGCGTGTCCGCAAGCTCCTTCGCCGTCTGGTAGCGCTTGTCGACGTCGCGATCGAGCGCCCGCGCGAACCAAGCGTCGAAGGTGGGCGGCAAATCGGGTCGCAGCTTGGACGGCTTGGGCAGAGGTGCGCTGGCGATCTGCGCCAAGATCATGGCCACGCCCTGCTCGACGTTCCACACCGTTTGACCGGTCAAGCACTCGTATACGATGCAACCGAGCGCCCACAAATCTGCGCGGTGATCGACCTCGCCTTTGCCCTTGGCTTGCTCCGGGCTCATGTACGCGGGAGTGCCAAATAGCGCTCCTTCCCGCGTCAAACGCACGGTTTCCGCGTCGGCCGTGGTTGGCTCGTAGAACTTCGCCAAACCGAAATCCACGATTTTGACGACCAGCTTGCCGTCCTCGTCCT
>DATHOI010000060.1:0-5497 GCA_035485095.1 Polyangiaceae bacterium
TCGCGCCTTGAGCTGCAAGAGGTCGCTCGTGCTGCCCGGCACGCGCAACATGTCGCCAAAGGAGCAGAAGACGACGCCAGGCCGCGCTGCGATTGAAAGCGCGCGGTCGACCATCTCGAGCGGTGTGACGCACACCGGGCAGCCCGGCCCATGAAGCAGCTCGATCTCGGGCGGCAATAGCTGATCGATGCCGAACTTCACGATGGCTTGAGTCTGCCCGCCGCAGATCTCCATGATGCGCCACGGTCGGGTCGTGACGCGCGCGATTTCGTGCACCCAATGATCGGCTAGGCGGCGGCCTTGTGCAGCGTCAAGCCGCTTCATGGGTCGACCTCCGTTGGCGCTGTCGGCTCGGACTCGAGCTCGCTGAGTTGATCGAGCTCGATCAGCAGAGAGAAGATTTTTTGCGCTTCTTGAGCGTCGATTTTGGACAACGCAAAGCCCACGTGCACGAGCACGTATTCGCCGACCTGCACGTCCGCGACGTGCTCCAGGCAGACTTTGCGCGCCACGCCCCCGAAGTCGACGCGGCCCATGAGCAGCCCGTCTTCGGCTTCGCGCGATACGACGCGACCCGGGATGCCCAAGCACATCAGCTGGCTCCGTGGTCGCGCGCCGCGCCGATGGCAAGCTGTCCGAGGCTCAGTCCGCCGTCACCCGCAGGGTAGAGGTGTGGGCGAAATACCCGAAGCTTGGTGTGCGCGAGCCGCTCTTCGGTGTCCTGTACGAGGAGCGCGTTGGCGAACACGCCGCCCGCGAGCACGACGCGCTCGACAGCGTACTTTGCGCCTAGTGCGCCACACAACTCCGTGATGATCAGCGCGAGCGTAGCGTGAAAACGGCGTGCCACGCCGGCGGTGGCAGCGCCGGCTCGGAGCTCCTCGACCAGAGCGCGGATCAAGGGCCTGGTGTCGATCACGAGTGGACCAGCGCTGCTCGACGCTTCTTGCAGCTCGAACGGGTACGTCGCGCCGTGCTCACCAGTAGTGGCGCGAGAGGCGGCCCATTCGAGCTCGATCGCCGCTTGGCCTTCATAGCTCGATTCGAAGCGCACCCCGCACAGCGCCGAGACCGCGTCGAATAGTCGCCCCGCGCTGCTCGTGCGCGGACAATTGAAGTCGCGATCGAGCATGCGCAGGACGACGCGCTGCGCCTTCCGGTCGACGCGGTCACCCAAGACCTCGGAGTCGAGGCCCGCGTCACGCAGGTGCGCGAGCGCCATGCGCCAAGGTTCTCGCACGGCACGCTCGCCGCCGGGCATGGGCGTGACGCGAAAATGCGCCACGCGCCGCACCTGTCGTCGATCGCAGAGCAAAAATTCTCCGCCCCAAACCGTGCCGTCGTCGCCGTAGCCCGTGCCGTCCCAGGCGACACCGAGCACCGGTCCCTCGAGACCATGCTCGACCATGCAGCTGACGACGTGCGCGTGGTGATGCTGTACACCCAAAAGTGGTAAGCCGCGTTCTCGTGCCAGCTCGCGAGCGACCTGCGTTGAAGCATAGTCAGGGTGAAGATCGTGCAGCAAGAGCTCGGGCTGTACGCTAAACAGTCGTTCGTAGTGGGAGATCGCCTGTTTGAACGCCGCCAGCGCGCGCGGGTTCGACAAGTCACCCAGGTGGTGGCTCACGAGGGCGTGGTCGCCGCGGCCGAGCGCGAAGCTTGCTTTGTCGTGTGCGCCCAGGGCGAGCGCCGGGCGTCGTAGCCTTTGACCGAGGGCGGTCGGGCTCGGTGCGAGCCCGCGCGCGCGACGCAGCGTACTCCTCGCGCCGTTCGACCAGCGCACCACCGAGTCGTCGCAGCGCAAGTGGATCGGGCGATTGTGGGTCAACATTCGGTCTGCCAGGGGCACGAGTCGGCTGCGCGCGTCGGCCTCTTCGAAAGCGATCGGCTCGTGACTGGCGTTGCCACTGGTCATGACCAGCGCGGCGTTCCCCAACGCGCCACACAAGAGATGGTGCAGCGGCGTATACGCCAACATCACCCCGAGGAGTGGTGAGTCGCCCGAGACTGCTGCGGCGACGGGGGCGTTCGCGCGCCGGCGAGCGAGCACGATCGGCCGCTCGGGGCTCTCCAGAAGCGCGACCTCGGCGGGCTCGAGCTCGCACAGTTCGGCTGCTTCGGTCGCGCTGCGCACCAGGAGCGCGAATGGCTTTTGGTCGCGTCCCTTGCGCGTGCGCAGGGCAGCCGTTGCTCGCTCGCTCGCCGCGAGACAAGCCAGATGAAAGCCTCCAATGCCCTTGAGTGCGACGATCTGTTCGCGTTCGAGAGCCTGCGCCGCTGCCAGCAATGCGTCCGGCACGAGCAGACTGCTGCCCGTTTCGTCGAGCAGCTCCAGCACGGGGCCGCAGCTCGGGCAAGCGTTGGGCTCGGCGTGAAAGCGCCGGTCCGATGGATCGTCGTATTCTGCCTGGCACGCGTCGCACAGCGCGAAATCACGCATCGTCGTGCGTTCGCGGTCGTAGGGTGCGCTGTCGATGATCGTGAAGCGGGGTCCGCAATCGGTACAGTTGAGGAATGGGTAGCGAAACCTGCGATCCGACGGCTCGAACAGCTCCGCCAAGCAACGCTCGCAACTTGCCATGTCAGGTGCCACGAAGGGCTGCGGGTCCGAGCCAAGCTCACTGCTCACGATCGAAAACCCAGCCTGCCCAGACAGCGCGATGCGTTCGGAGCGCACGCTCGCGATGGCCGCCAACGGCGGCGCGCGTTTCAGGAGCGCGTTTTCGAAGCAATCGAGCTCCCGTCCGGCGCCCTCGGCTTCGACGTGCACTTCACCCGCGCGATTGAGCACGAACCCGGTGAGCCCGAGCTCGTGTGCGAGGCGGTGCACGAACGGCCGAAACCCAACGCCTTGAACCACTCCCGTGACGATGAACGCTCGCCGCTCGGTAGCGCAGGACGGCTCGTGGGCTGAGTTCATGCTCGGAGCGACGGCGCGCTGCGCCTGGTGTGCCCGGGCGAGCGTCACATTTTCCCTTGCTGCATCATCGACGTTCCGCGCCCCTCCGTCGAGCGCTTTTCGCGCGCTGCCTCGCAGACGGAATCCGCCAGCAAGTGGCTGTTTCTACAGTGTGTTTCCGGCGAGTACTGGCGCGTCGCCGAGGCCGTGCGTCAAGCAAAGCTGCAACATGCCGCGCGAGTTGACGTTCGTCGCTGAACGCGCAGGGCTGGTCCGCTCTTGGACGTCAGCGGACCACGTACGTTCAACCATTACATTGGCAACCAGGAGGTTCCCGAAAAGCGGCCGGGCGTCGCGTGTCCGTATACGCGTCGACCGTGCGCCGTGTGAGTTGAATGACACTGGCACACACTCGTCACCAGCTCGCCCTTGCTCGTCCGCCGCGCGACGACGACGAGCGGACGGACGCTGCGCTTCTCGCGGGAACGTCGGGGCCAGCGCGCTCGCGCATTTACTTAAGTCCGCGCCGCTTTTTGCCGTCGTTCGATGCGCTCTCGGCGGGAAATTTCAACCCCATCGATGCGGAGCGTATGGCAGCAAGCGCTGGATGCGCTATTCTCGTGTCGGTTCCTTTCGCTATCGGCATCCCTCGCCGTAAAAGGAACCCCCGACACGATATGGCACTACATCCGCATCGCGGAGCAATTGCGACGGTCCTCATCAGCGCGCTGGGTCTACTCAGCGGCATGGGCTTCGGCGCGGAGCTCGACAAACACTCGGTGGTATCGCCTCCACCAGAACCGGACAAACCGGCGCGGCCGCATTTCGCTCGCACCTTCGACGTGAGCCATTTCTTGCGCGGAAATGTGCACACGCACACGACGATCAGTGACGGCGGGAGTAGCCCCGAGCAAACCATCACCTGGTACCGCACGCACGGTTATCAGTTCCTGGCGCTGACCGACCACAACTCGTTCTCTCGCCCCGCGCGCTACGCTTCGCTGCAAGAACCCGGGTTCGTGCTCTTGTCCGGTGAAGAGATCACGATGACCGGCAAGGGCCGTCAGGTTCACGTCAACGCGCTGTGCACCAAGAGCCGTATTCCAGGCGGGAACTTCGGGAGCGCGGCTGCGGCGCTGTCCAACGCGATCAATCAGGTGCGCGCTCAGGGTGGCGTTGCGATCGTCAATCATCCGAATTTCGACTGGGCGCTGTCGGCGGCGGACGTGACCGACGCGCGCGACGCTTCGCTGCTCGAGATCGCGAGCGGTCATCCGTACGTGCACACGGCGGGTGACGCGACGCATCCGTCTCACGAGCGCCTTTGGGACATCGCGCTCTCATCGGGGGCCGACTTCATGGGCGTCGGCGTCGACGACGAGCATCACATCGACGTCTCGAGTGATCCTCCCGCGACGCCGGGCAGAGCCTGGATCTCGGTGTTTGGCGACAAAGCAGAGGCCGCGCCGATCTGCAGCGCGCTCGCGCAAGGTCAGCTCTATGCCTCGACCGGAGTCGAGCTCGGCCGAGTATCGGTCACCGATCACAGCTACGAGGTCGAGCCGACGACTGCGGTGACGGTCGTTTTCATCGGTTTGGACGGGCGAGAGCTCTCGCGCTCCAAGGTCGCAGCGATGAGCAGTGTCAGCTATAACGTGCGCGGCGGAGAAGGTTACGTGCGCGCTCGGTTGGAAGGCGAAAACGGCAAGCGCGCATGGACACCTGCCGTTCGCGTCGAGAATTGAAGCTCAATTCGGTCCGTCGCAGAATTTGACGGGCGGACGCGGGGGCTCGTCGTCCTTGCAGATGTAGCCTTCGGACGCTCGTGCGCAGTCAGCGGTCGTCGTGCAGCGCGGGTAACAATGCCCTTCCGAGTTGCAGGCCCATTGCGTCGTGTCACCGCACTCGGCATCCATGAACGGCGTGCAGGTTTGGATGCACTGACCGTTGGGGTCTTCGGATGCGCAGACCAAGCCGGTCTTGCAATCCACATCGCCGTCCGGACAGGATTCGCTGCGGTCGTGCGTACCGGGCGAAATGCCAGCCCCGCCGCCGCTGCTCGCGCTGTTCGAATCCGTGCTGCTGCTGCAGCCGGCGATCGCAAAGGCAGCGACCAAGGCGCAGAAATGGATGCCAAGTCTCATGATGTCGTTTTCCTCAGGGTGCGGTGATTGGTTTGATGGGCGGACAAATGCTCGGCGGAATGGCGTGAACCACGGCCGGTATTTGCCGCAAATAAGCGATAATCTCGCGGGCCTCGTCGTCACCCATGTGATCGAAGCGGGCCATCTCCGGGCAGAGCGTGACTGTTCCGGGCGCGTAGCCTTCACGGATGGCGCGTGCGATCTCGTCGTCGGTCCAAGTGCCGATACCCGTATCGGGATCGGGCGTGAGGTTGGCGGCGTAAACTTGCGTGCCGCCGATCACCGGCTCGGTGTTGCCACTGAGCAAGCCGATGCTCGGGTCGCCCGGGTTGTGGCACGACGTGCAGTCTCGCTTCTTGACGGCTATCGCCCCGAGCTCGACGAGCCCCGCGTCAGCAGGGGTCTCGTCGCTCGCGTCGCCGTGCGTTGGTGCCGAGCAACCGAAGAGCGCGAC
>DATHOI010000061.1:0-2224 GCA_035485095.1 Polyangiaceae bacterium
GGTGACTGCCAAGATCGAAACCTCGCTCGACGCAGCCGCGGCGGCCAAGCTCAAGGCAGTGCTCGAGAAGGACTTGCCCCCTCTGCTCAAGATCACGTTGGGCATGAAGGACAAGCTGGCGGGCATCGAAGCCAACGTGAAAGCGTCGCTCGAAGGCGTGAAGGCGGCGGTAACGTCCGGCGGCGCTGCGGCGCTCAAGGTCGGCGGCTGCTTCGCCGCGTCGCTCGATGCTCAAGCCAAGGCTTCGGCGTCGATCAACGTATCGGTCAAGGCCAGCGCGTCTGCCAGCGGCAGCGCGAGCGCCGGCTGAGCTGCTAAAGAGCTCACTCGACGTAACGTGAAGGACGGCCCTGCGCTTCGGCGTGGGGCCGTTTTCTTTTGTGGGCCCACGCGGAAACGGGCGCAGGCTCAGCCCGCGGCCGCCAGGTCCTTTTTGGCGGCGTCCGTCATCTCCGCGACCAGCGCTTTGAGCACAGCCGGGTCCGGACCCTCCACCATCAGCCGCAATTTTGCTTCGGTCCCGCTCCAGCGCACCACGACGCGCCCGTTCTTTCCGAGCTTCTTTTCGGCCGATAGAATGCGTTTGCCGAGCTCGGGCATTTCCTCGAGCGGTCGACGCGCGGGCAAGTTGACGCTCTCCAAAACCTGCGGCACCCGCTCCATCACTCGCGATAGCTCGCTGAGCGGCTTCGACTCTTGGAGCATGATAGCGATGACTTGCAGCGCGGCGACCGTGCCATCTCCAGTCGTGGCGTGATCGAGGAAGATCAAATGGCCGGATTGCTCACCACCGAAGTTGTAGCCGGCGCGCCGCATCTCCTCGACCACGTAGCGATCGCCAACGGCGGTGCGCTTGGTCTTGCCGCCGGCGCCCTCCAGCGCGCGATCCAGGCCCATGTTGCTCATGATCGTGGTGACGAGAGTCTTTTTCTGGAGGCGCTTGTGCTTGAGCATGCGCGTCGCGCACAGCGCCATGATCGCGTCGCCATCGACGACTTGCCCCGTTTCATCCACGAAAATCACGCGATCGGCGTCGCCGTCGAGGGCGACGCCGAGCTGAGCGCCCTGCCGCTTTACTTCGTGCGCGACGTGCTCCGGGTGCAGCGCGCCGCAGTTGCGGTTGATGTTCACGCCGTTCGGACGGCAGCCGAGCTGGATTACGTCGGCGCCGAGCTCGGCGAACACTGCCGGCGCGACGCGGTACGCGGCGCCGTGCGCTGCGTCGACCACGATCTTGATGCCGTCGAGCGCGAGCTCCTTGGGGAAGGTGCTCTTCGCGTACACGATGTAACGGCCAATCGCGTGGTCGAAGCGTTCTGCGCGACCGATGCCCGCGCCCGTCTTGCCTTGTGAGTCGAGCTTGGTGTTTGCAAGTAGCGCCTCGATGGCGGCCTCTTCGCTGTCGGGCAGCTTGAAGCCGTCCGGGCCGAAGATCTTGATGCCGTTGTCGGCAAATGGATTGTGGCTGGCGCTGATCACCACGCCCGCGTCGGCGCGCATGCTCTGCGTCAAATTGGCTACGGCCGGCGTCGGGATCGGACCCGACAGCATGACCCGGCCACCCATGGCGCAGATGCCAGCGGACAGCGCGGTCTCGAGCATGTAGCCGCTGAGGCGCGTGTCCTTCCCGATCACGATCCGTGGCGCGCGCGACTTCCCGCGGCGCGAGACCAGCGCGATCGCTCGCCCCAGACGCAGCGCGAGCTCGGGCGTCATCGGTTCCGCATTGGCGCGTCCACGAATGCCGTCAGTACCGAAAAGATGACGTTCACTCATTGTGTTCTCTAAAGGAAAGTCGAAAAAATCGCGTTTAGTCCCGGAAATTCGTAAATTGCAGGTCGAGGTTCAGCGCTTCTGCGCCGCGCAACAGCTGCATCGCGGCTTGCAGATCGTCACGCTTCTTGCCGCTGATGCGCACGGTCAGATCCTGAATCGCCGCTTGCACCTTGAGCTTCGAGTCTTTGATCAATTTCACGATCTCGCGCGCCTTGTCAGCCTCGATACCTTCTTGAACCTTGATCAGAATTCGACTCGAGCCTTTGGGGCCCTTCTCGGCCTTCTTGGGCACGTCGAAGTGCTTCAGGCTCACTTTGCGACGGATCAATTTTTCTTGCAGCACGACGATCGCCGCGCGCACGCGATCTTCCTCGCTGGCACGGACGACGATGCCGTCCTCGTTGCGCTCGACCTCGGCCTCGGTGCCCTTGAAGTCGAAGCGCTGCGA
>DATHOI010000062.1:0-23245 GCA_035485095.1 Polyangiaceae bacterium
CGCGAGAAGTACATCCCCTTCGGCGGCCCGGCAGGTGGCGACGGCGGCCGCGGCGGGGACGTCGTGCTGCTCGCCGACTCGGGCCTCGGCACGCTGTACGACTTGATTCACCACAATACGATCCGCGCCGACCCGGGCGGCCCCGGTCAGGGCAAAGACTGCTACGGGCGCGCCGCCAAGGACATCGAAGTGCGAGTGCCCGTGGGCACCGTCGTGTACGACCGAGACAGCAAAGACAAGCTGTGCGAGCTGACTCGACCGCAGGAGCGCTTCGTGGTCGCCAAAGGCGGCCAAGGCGGGCGCGGCAATCGGCATTTCGCCACTCCGGAAGATCGCGCCCCGCGCAAAGCCGAACCAGGTGAGCCCGGTGAAGCGCGCACGCTCCGTTTGGAGCTCAAAGTCATGGCCGATGTCGGGCTGCTCGGCTTTCCCAATGTCGGCAAGAGCACGTTCATCAGCGCCGTCAGCAAGGCGCGTCCGAAGGTCGCCGATTATCCGTTCACGACGCTGGTGCCACACTTGGGGGTGGTCACGATCGGTGACTACCGGACCGGGCTCGGTCGCAGCTTCGTGGTCGCCGACATCCCCGGGCTGATTCCGGGCGCGAGCGAGGGCGCGGGCCTCGGTATCCGCTTTTTGCGCCATTTGGATCGCACGCGCTTGCTGTTGCACCTCATCACCCTTACGGGTGAAGAAGGCCGTTCGCCGCTGGAGGACTATCACGCGATCCGGCGTGAGCTCAAAGCATACAACCCCGAGCTCGCGCGTCGCCCGGAGGTCGTTGCCATGACGAAGGCAGATCTGCCCGAGGTGCAAGAGGCCTACGCCGAGATCAAGCCAGAGTTCGACAAGCTCGGCGTGGATCTACTCTTGCTCAGCGCGGCCACTCATCAAGGGCTGGCCGAGGTCGTGCAGTACTTGGCCGAGCGCTTGTTCATCTAAAGCCTGCTGCGGCGGTCAGCGCGCTGCGAAGGCGAATCAAGCCTCTCCGCCACTGCCGCCCGCGCCGCCGAAGTCGTCGAAGTCGTGAAATTCGTACTCCTCCGGGGCTAGGTTGTCGAAGCGCGTGTACTCCGAGGTGAACTTGGTCATCACCTTGCCGGTTGGGCCGTTGCGTTGCTTGGCGATGATCAGCTCGGCGATGCCTTTGTCCGGGCTGTCCTTGAAATAGTATTCGTCCCGATAAATGAACATGATCGTGTCGGCGTCCTGCTCGATGGCGCCGCTTTCACGTAAATCACTGAGCTGCGGGCGCTTGTCCTTGCTGGTGCGCGTTTCGACCGCGCGGTTCAGCTGACTCAAGGCCAAGACGGCAATCTTCATTTCCTTGGCGAGTTGCTTCAGACCTCGAGACAGCTGGCTGATCTCCTGCTCGCGGCTGCCCGCGTCCTTCCGGCCTTGCATGAGCTGCAGGTAGTCGACCGCGACCAGACCGAGACCCTTCGACGTCTTGCCGGCTTCGCCGCGCTTGAGCTCGGCCTGCAACCGTCGGATTTTGGCGCGCAAATCCAGCAGTGTCAGCGCGGGTGTGTCGTCCAGCCAGATGGGCAGGCGCCCCAAGCGCGAGGCGGCATCGGTCAGCTTGTTCCAGTCGTCACGCTGCAACTTGCCGGAGCGAATGCGCGACATGTCGACGCGTGCCTCGGACGCCAACATGCGTGAAGCGAGCTGCTCGCGCGGCATTTCCAGCGAGCAGAACAAGACGCCGTAGCCCGGTTCTTCCACCGCTGCGTCGAAGTACGCTTCATTGTCGGCGTTGACCTCGACGCGTTGCGGGCGCGCTATGTTGGTCGCCAAATTGAGCACGAACGAGGTCTTGCCCATGCCGGGGCGAGCCGCGACGATGTACAAGTCGCCCGCGTGAAGCCCAGCCACTTGCTTGTCGAGCTCACCGTAGCCCGTAGCGATGCCCGTGA
This sequence comes from Polyangiaceae bacterium, assembly GCA_035485095.1. Taxonomy (GTDB): domain Bacteria; phylum Myxococcota_A; class Polyangia; order Polyangiales; family Polyangiaceae; genus PMG-095. The sequence continues at coordinate 1,917 of DATHOI010000062.1, forward strand.
TGCCGCCGCCGCGCCGTGCCGCTTCACCCAAGACCTCGAACGCACCCTTGATCGCGTCCCGCACCGAGACGACATTGGACGACTGGGCAATGCGAGCGACATCGAACACCGATTGCTCGGCTTGGTCGATGAACCCCTGCACCTCACCCGTGTCGCCATAGCCCTCGGCAGCAAACTTCTGGCAAATGGAGATCAGCTGACGAAGCCGCCATTTTTCACGAATGACCGAGGCGTGGGCGGCGACGTGCGCCACGGCGGGCGTGGCGTCGGCGAGTTGCGCCAAGTACGGCGTGCCGCCGATCTGATCCAGGCGCCCCTTGTCTCGCAAGAAGCCCGCCACCGAGACGATGTCGACTGGCCGTGACGCGCTCTGCAGCTCCAAGATGGCTTCGTAGATGCGCCGATTCGCGTCCGCATAAAAATGCATCGGCTGCAGAATTTCCTGCACGGCGTCGAAGGCGTCGCTGTCGAGCAGCGTGGCGCTGAGCACTGCGGCTTCGGCGTCGAGGTCGCTCGGGGGCACGCGCCCGGGCATGGGCTCGAGAACTGGCGGCTCGGCTTTGGGACGAAAACGTTCGGCTGCAAACATCGTGATGGCTCACCCTCTCCAGTCTGAGTCTTAGTCTGCAGGTCAGACAGACAAAGTCCGACGTCGGCCCCTCAAACAATCCAAGGGTTTTCCACCGGCGAAACCAGAGGTTATCCCCAGGATAGGGTCCCAAATGCACGACGCCCCGGTTGGTCGAAACCTTCCGGGGCGCTGGGCCGCCTGGGCCGCTCACGCGAACCCAGGTCCTTCTTTTCTACGACCTACGTCGTTCTGTCAACTACGACTTCGATCGAGTCGCAGAAGCCTCTCACTTCTTGACGACTTCGACCTTCAACGTCACGGACACGGAGCCGTGAAGCTTGAGCGGCACCTCGAACGTGCCCAAGGTCTTGATCGGCTCGGCAAGGTGAATCTTCTTGCGATCGATCGTGACGCCGAGCTTCTCGAACGCGTCGCCGATGTCCTTGCTCGTCACCGAGCCGAACATCTTGCCTTCGTCGCCAGCAGCGCGAGTGATCTTCACGCTGCTGCCGTCGAGCTTCTTGGCGAGGTCCTGTGCTTCAACGAGCTCTTGCTGCTTGCGTGCTGCGGCAGCCTTCTTGAGCTCCTCGACGCGAGCCAGGTTGCCCGCGGTTGCCGGCACGGCGAGACCGCGTGGCAAGAGGAAGTTGCGCGCGAAGCCCGGGCGCACGCGCACGATCTCACCGCCCGAACCGAGGTTGTCGACGTCCGCCTGGAGCAAAACTTTGGTGGCTGTGGCCATCGCTATTTCTCCTTCAGTCGTTGGTGGTGAACGGCAAGAGCGCGATGGTGCGCGCGCGCTTGATCGCCAATTGCACGGAACGTTGGTGTTTCGCGCACACGCCGGAGATCCGGCGCGGTACGATCTTGCCGCGCTCCGTCACGAAATAACGGAGACCTTGCGGGTCTTTGTAGTCAATGGGCTCGGCGTCGTCCGAGCAAAACGAGCAGCCACGACGCCGACCGCGGGTACGGAACCCGACATTGTCCTTGTCGCCCATGCGGTCGCCGCCACGATCACCGCCGCGGTCTCCCCCGCGCTCACTGTCACGCGCCTGGTCTCTCATTCTGCATCCTCGTCGTCGGCGGACGGACCGTCCACATCACCGTAGTCATCAGCGTCACGATCGCCCCGCGCGTCGCGGTGGCGGTCACGGTCGGGGTCTGCCACGAGGCCGAGCTGGCGCTCGAGCGATTCCTCGGGCTCGTCTTCAGTCGGGGGCTCTACCGCTTCGAACTTCACGTTCTCGGCGTTCACTTCGAGGACCCCGATGTTCACGTCTTTGCGCACCAATACCGTTTGGTACTTCAGCACGTCGTCGAGCAAACGCAGGCTGCGCTCGAACTCGGAGACGAGCACGCCGCCGCCGACGTACTTCACGTACACGTACACGCCGCGACGATGTTTCGCCACGGGATATGCGAGTTGACGGCGACCCCAGTTGTCGACCTGGGTCAACTTGCCGCCTTCGCGACCGACGACCTCTTCGAGGCGGGTTGCGATGCGCTCTTGCGTCTCGCGGGTTACGTCCGGTTTGAGGACGTAGATGGTTTCGTATTCGCGAGCCTTATGCGGGCTCACTGCCTGTGCTTCTGCCACTCTGTTCTCCTTGTGGACGAAAGGCCCCCGATCGAAGTCGGGAGCAAGGAGCCATCAGCGCACCATGCGCTGGTTGGTTCGATTCATCGCTCGGGAAAGCCCGTCCGAAACGACGAGCTCTACCGCCTCCGAGGCTCGACCGAGCACGCTAGCGAGCTCGGTTCTTTCCTCGAGGGCGAAGGCTTGTAGCACGAAATCCGCTACGCTACCGGTAAAGTCAGGGGCTGGGCGGCCGATTCCGAGCCGCAGTCGAGCGTACTCGGGGCTGGCCAATTCGGCGCTGATCGAGCGCAACCCGCGGTGCCCGCCGTCTCCGCCGCCGACTTTCAGGCGTAGCTCGCCCAACGCCAGGTCGAGCTCATCATGGACCACGAGCACGGCCTCCGGCGCTAGCTCGAAGAAGGAGCTCGCGGCTCGCACGCTGCGCCCGGACTCGTTCATGAACGTGCCGGGTTTCAATAGGCCCACGCGCGCGGCGCCGAGCTGGAGCTCTGCGTAGTCGCCTGCGAATCGGGGCTGAAATGCAGCGACGCGCCCACTCGCGAGCGCGTCGATCAGCATGAACCCAGCGTTGTGCCGGGTGGGCGCGTAGCGTGGCCCCGGATTCCCGAGGCCGACGACCAAGATCACTTCTTGGCGGGCGCCTTCGCAGGCGCTGCCGCTGCCGCACCGGCCGCAGGCGCTGCCGCACCTGGAGCCGCTGCGCCCGGCGCTGCTGCCGCGCCGGCCGCGGGCGTCGTCTCTTCTTCGGCGCGCACGATTTCGGTCACGACCGAGGCGACCGTCTGTTCCGGCGGCAAACGCACCGAAACACCTTCGGGCAGCGCGAGATCCTTCACCGGCACGTGACCGTCGAGGGCGAGCTCGGTCACGTCGTAAGTCAGCTTCACCGGAATTTGTCCGGGCAAGCAACGAATGGGCAACTTGCGGAACACCTGACGAAGCGTGCCGCCAGCGGTCACGCCGACAGCCTTGCCAGTGAGCTCCAGCGGAACTTCGACGTTCACCGGCTGATCCAAGTGGATCTGCAGGAAGTCCGCGTGCAAGAGCTCGCGCGACACGGGGTGGTATTGGAAATCCGACAGGAGCACGGTCAGCCCTGCTTTGCCGTCCACGTCGAGGGTCACGACCGTGTTGCGGCCGCGCGCGCTGGAGAGCACGGATTTGATCGCCTCGGGAGCGATCGCGAGCGCCTGCGTCGGCAAGCCCTTACCGTAAGCAACGGCCGGGATTCGGCCTTCGCTACGCAAACGGCGCGCAGCGCCTTTTCCGGAACCATCGCGACGGCTGGCAGTAACCTTGATTGCGTCCATCTCTCTATCTCCTACCAAATTGCTAGCCGCTACACGAACAGCGAGCTCACCGAGTCACTATTATGAATGCGTCGAATCGCTTCGCCGAGCAGGCGGCCGATCGACAAGAACTTAATTTTCTTCGAGGCGCGGGCCTCTTCCGAATGCAAAATCGAGTTGGTCACGACGACCTCGGACAGCGCCGATTCGTCGATCCGTTGTACGGCCGGACCGCTCAGGACGCCGTGCGTCGCGCATGCAACCACGCTGCGAGCCCCGCCGTCCATCACGGCGCGCGCGGCGTTGCACAGCGTGCCCGCGGTGTCGATTAGGTCATCGACGATGATGCAGTCTTTGCCCTCGACATCGCCGATCAAGTGCATGACCTCGCTGACGTTGGCGCGTTCGCGCCGCTTGTCGATGATGGCTAGCGAGGCACCGATGCGCTTCGAATAGGCACGCGTGCGCTCTACACCGCCGGCATCCGGCGCGACGAACACCGAGTCTTTGCCGAAGCGGACCTTCAAGTAGTCGTCCAAGAAAACGGGCAGCGCGTACAAATGATCGAGCGGGATATTGAAGAAACCCTGAATTTGCCCGGCGTGCAGATCGACACACAGCACGCGCGATACGCCGGCCGTGACCAGTAGGTCTGCGACGAGCTTCGAGGTGATGGGAGTGCGCGGTGCGACTTTGCGATCCTGACGCGCGTACCCGTAGTACGGGATCACGGCAGTAATGGCCGCTGCTGACGCGCGCCGCAGCGCGTCGCACATGATGAGCAGCTCCATCAAGTTGTCATTGACCGGCGAGCACGTCGGTTGAATCACGTACGTGTCGAGCCCGCGTACGTTCTCGCGGATCTCGCAGAACGTCTCGCCGTCACTGAACCGAGAAACGCGCGCCTCACCGAGCGGCGTGTCGAGCACCTTCGCGATCTCAGCCGCTAGCTCCGGATTCGCATTGCCGGTGAATAAGCAGAATCTCTTGACTGGCACGGGACGCTCGAACTCTGCCGACTACCGTTAACCACGCGAAAACACTGGACTTGTTTTGCGAGGAGTCAGTGGGGCGCGGGACAACTAGCAGCCGACCCCGCCCGTGTCAACGACCCCTCGCCCAGCAACGGCGCGGGAGATCGCCAAATTGGCCACGTTGAGTCGTGCACCGCGACGGCCAGCTCGGCCTAGCGATAGGGATTTCGCAGGTCTACGTCTTCGTCCGACTTTTTCTTCGGTTTTTTGGAGGGAGAATCTGGATCCGCAGGCTTGGCGGCGGCGCGCGGGCGCTGCTGGAGCACCACCGGCTTCGGAGTCGCGGGGGCCTCGATGGGCACCGAGCTCGGGTCCACTCCGACCGGTGCGGGAGCCGCCGAGTCCGTGGCGGCGGGGGCTGGGCTTGGGATAGGTGGCGGCGACGCCAGCGGGGGTTGCGAGGCCGCGCTCACTGAATGGTTTTGCTCGGTTTCGCGCGCGTAGAGGAAGCCGCCGCCGCCCACCGCAACCAACAACAAAATCAAAAACACGAACAGCCCGGCTCGGCTACGCCGAGGCGTGGGCATGTTTTGCGACTGAGTCGCGGTGCGCGTGCCATCGAGCTCGGACAGGCTCATCGCGGCCGCCGAGACGCTGGATGACGGCGTCGTGCTCGGCAGGGGTCCCACCTGACTCGGTTCACTGCGGGCGATCCACGCGCGTACGGCTTCGCGCTGCGCGGACACTTCCTCGCCGAGCACTTCGGTCACGTAGGCGGCGAGCTCGCGCGGCGTCGCGATCCGTTCTTTGCCGGTGGCAGCGGCTTCGAGCGCGTCACCGAATTGTGCGCACGTCGAAAAGCGTTTGTTCACGTCGCGCTCGAGCGCGCGCATCACGACGTTGGACAACTGAACACTCAACCCAGGCACGAGCTCGCTCAGCAGCGGCACCGGTTCTGTCATGACGCGCGACAGCGTCGCGGCTTCGTTCTCGGCCTTGAATAGACGTTTGGCGGCGAGCTCCTCCCAGATCACGATGCCTGCAGCGAACACGTCCGCGCGGCGATCGAGCGACTCTTCGCCTGCCGCTTGCTCGGGAGCCATGTAGGCGATCTTGCCCTTGAGCTGACCGACGCGCGTCGCCGTCAAGCGGCTGGCCGCGCGAGCGACGCCGAAATCCGTAATGCGCGCGATGCCGTCGACACCCACCAGCACGTTCTGCGGCGACACGTCGCGGTGCACCAGATTGATCGGGTTGCCAGCGTCATCACGCAGCTCGTGCGCCGCGTGCAACCCGGACAGCGTGTCGACTGCGATGCGCAATGCAATCGGAATGGGCAAGCGTTTGCCGCGCTGCGCGGCGCGCGCCAGAAGGCGCGCCAATGTGTCGCCCTCGATGTACTCCATCACGAGGTAGTAGCCGACCGGACTCGCGCCGACCTCGAGGATGGGAACGACGTTCGGGTGATGAATGCGCGCTGCAATGCGTGCCTCATCCAAGAACATTTCGACGAACTCTTTTTCGTTCGCGAGATGCGGATGAAGCCGCTTCATCGCGACGAAACGTTGAAACCCTCCGACCCCGCTGAGGCGCGCGAGAAACACCGTCGCCATGCCGCCGGAAGCCAGCTCGCCGACCAGCTCGTAGCGATCGACACGCTGCCGCCCAGCACCGGGATCGAAGAGTTTCGCCACTCGGCTAGAACCTTCCGAGCGCCCCGACGCTGGCGCCGCCGCCAAGCGCAACCCACGGCTCGATGCTGAAGCCGTGCTGCAGCTTCGCGGCTTCCGCGGTGTCGGGCGCAGGTTCTGATTTCTTCTTGCCACCCCAATCAGTGAGAAATGCGCCGATCACCGCGGTCGCTACGCCGAGGCCGGCAGTCGAGCCAATCAAGATGTTCGTGCGCTGCTGCTTGCTGACGCCTTGCTGATACAGCGAAGTGCAGTCGGAGGCCCCAGCCATGCACTCGCTGCGCACTTTGTCGGGCCCTGGGTTGTTCTGCGTGTCGAGGCCGCTCCACACCGTAATGCCACCAGCGACGGCGGTGAGCCCGACGCCAACCCAAAATACGGCGGAAGGCAGCGGTCCGGATTTCTGCTGCACGCCTTCATCAGTCGTCTTGTCGGTCGATGCTGGCGAAGGAGCAGTTGGATTGGTGTCGGGTGCAGCTGGCGTGGCTTCGGCTGGAGCCTGAAAATCGAGTGAGCCCGAAGCGCCCTTGCTGGCCTCCACCTGTTTCGACAGCGAGCGATCACCGGACCAGCCTGCACGCACGGCGTACTTGCCGGGTCCAACGAACACGGTTCGATCCGTCGAGCGACGCCCCGGCGCGATCTTGCCAGCGACGGTCACGTCACACGGATCGTCGCATTTGATGTCCAGCTCGAAGAGCTCACTCTTCGCTCGCTGCACGATGCCCGGCGCGACTTTTTGGATATTCGCGTCATCAGGGTGGCGAACGAGCGCAAGCGCGGCGAGCGTCGCTGCGCGATCGAGCTGACCGGCCTTGTCGCGTGCGCGAATCGCGAGTTCTAGCGCGGCTGCACTGGGAGCGTTGGCGTCCGCGCTCTCGAATTGCTCAGCCGCCTCCACGTATTCTTCGGACTTGTATGCCTCACGTCCGCGATCGAATGCTTCCGCGGCGGTTCGCACCTGTGCCGGCGTGGGTTCGGACGCCTCTTCCTCGGCATGCACCACCCCCGAGAGCTGCAGAATGACTGCAACCGCTGCGACACTGAACAGACACTTCATCTTCGTCGAAGACTCCAACGCGGAATGATTTACCGACAATAGGCTACACCTTTACAGGCGTGCCCGCGAGCAAGCGAGTCGCTAAATGAATAGCGTGAACCTGGGTTGATTGCCGCTTTGTTTTCGCGGCTGGTCCGGCCAGTTTGGACTCGGACAAGCGCTGTGCGGCGATGTAGGAGCTTGTCGCTGAAGCACTGGTCTCTGGCTGCGTCTCTGGCTGCGTTCGTCGTGCAATTCTCAGGCGCTTTCCGAGCAGCACGTGGGCGCGCAGGGATCCGCGGCTAGCTGCCCACGAAAAAAATTTCCACCAAAGCTTTCGCAAGACCAAGAGGCGATCCGCACCCGAGCAGACCCAAGGGGAAGTTTGACCCGGCGGACGCCAGCGGCTTTGGTGGTCAGGCTGGGCGCGCGGTCGATGCTGGCGCGGCGTGACGCGCCTGCGTCGACTCACGCCATTTCGACGACGAGCCGATCTGGCTCCTGCAGGTACGAAATGATTTCCTGAGCGAAGTTTGCGCCCACATCACCGTCGATGATGCGGTGATCGAAGGAGAAGCTCAGGTTCATGATCTCGCCCACCACGATCTGATCCCCACGCACGACGGGCTTCTTCTTTATCGCGTGGATGCCGAGAATGCCGACCTCGGGGTAATTGATGATCGGCGGAGCGAAGAGCCCACCGAGCTTGCCCAGCGACGTGATGGTGAACGACGAGCCGCCCAGATCTTCCTTCTGGCTCTTGCCGTCGCGCGCGGCGCGCGCCACGCGATCGATCTCGCTGGCGATCTCGAGAATGCTCAGGCGATCGCAGCCGCGCACCACCGGCACCATCAGCCCGGCGTCCGTCGAGGTCGCGATGCCGATGTCGTAGGTTTTGCGCAGGATGAGCTCCATCGCCGCTTCGTCGATGTTCGAGTTGAGGCGCGGGTGCCGCTTGAGCGCCGCTACCACCGCCTTGACGATGAACGGCAAGAACGTGAGCTTGACGCCGGCTTTTTCGGCGTATGGGCGCGCCCGGTCACGCAGCCCGACGATCGCAGCCACGTCGACTTCATCGATGTAGTGGAAATGCGCTGCCGTGTGCTTGGAGCGCGCCATGTTCTCGAAAATGCGCTTACGCAGGCCGCGAATGGGTTGACGCTCGTCGGCTGCTTGGCGCGACGGCGGCGCTCCGGGAGTCGGCGCAACCGGGCCCTTGGCTTGCGCTTCGGCCGCATGCGCGGCGGCGGGCGCGCCGTTCGCGGAGCGCTCGACGTCATCACGGGTGACTCGGCCGGCAGAACCGCTCGGCTCGACGCGGCGTAGATCCACACCGAGCTCGCGCGCTAGCTTGCGCGTGGCTGGGGCAGCTAGCGGCTTGTCCGCGTAATAATCGCTGTTTTTCGCGATCTGAGGCGACATGCCAGGCAACGTTTCGCGGATATCCCCGACCGCGCTCGCCACCACCGGCGAGGCCGCGGGCGCAGCCGGCTTCGCAGCAGGCGCGGGCGCGGCCGCGGGCGTGGGTGCAGCCGCGGGCGCTTCTGCACCGCCACTCACGTCGAACACCACGAGCACCTCACCAACCGGCACCGTGTCCCCTACCTTGAAACGCAGCTCGGCCACTTTGCCGGCCTTGGGCGCGCCGATGGTGACGGTCGCTTTGTCCGTCATCACCTCGACCATCTCCTGGTTCTCGGCGACGTCATCGCCCGCTTGAACCAGCCAATTGACGATCTCGCCTTCGGCAACCCCTTCGCCGATATCCGGCAACTTGAATTCGAACTTGGCCATGGGACGTTTCTCTCGCTGGGATCAGGGTGCGGTTCTGGTTTCGGGTCAAGCCCACCGGACTGATTTAGTTCCGGTTGTGTCGAGCTATGACCGCGCGGAATCGAGCAGGGCCGGCAAAATGCGGTGCGAAAGCGGCATATACTCCATCTCGAGGGTGTACGGGAACGGCGTATCGAAGCCCGTCACCCGCACCGGCGGAGCTTCCAAGTGATAGAAGCAGCGCTCGACGACCAGAGCCACGAGCTCGGCGCCGAAACCGCAAGTACGGGCGGCTTCATGGACAACGACGAGTCGGCCGGTGTGTTTCACGCTCGTGACGATCGTCGCAATGTCCACTGGCCAGAGCGTGCGCAGATCGATGACCTCCGCCTCGACGCCTTTTTCGGCGGCCTTCGCCGCGGCGTCGAGCGCCTCATACAGCATTGCGCCGTAAGCCAGCACCGTCACGTGCCGTCCCGGTCGCACGACTTTCGCGCTCTCGAGCGGCACTAAGTAGTCGTTCTCCGGCACCTCACCCTTGGCAGCGCGGTACACGCGTTTCGGCTCGAAGAAGAGCACCGGATCCGGATCTTGAATCGACGCCAAGAGCAGGCCCTTCGCGTCGTACGGGTTCGATGGACACACGATCTTGAGGCCGGCCACGTGAATGAACGCCGCCTCTGGATGCTGTGAGTGATAGTGGCCACCACGAATGCCACCACCGACTGGCGTGCGGATCACGAGCTTGGCCGGATATTCTCCGCCCGAGCGGTAACGATATTTGGCAAGCTCGTTGACGATCTGATCGTAGGCAGGCCAGATGAAGTCGGCAAACTGGATCTCGACTATGGGCACCATGCCGTACAGCGCCATGCCGACGGCGCAACCAACGATGCCGTTTTCGCTGAGCGGCGTGTCGATCACGCGCTCTTCGCCGAACTCTTCGCTGAGGCCGGCGGTGACGCGAAACACGCCGCCCACCTTGCCCACGTCCTCACCCAAGACCACGACGCGCTTGTCGCGACGCATCGACGATCGCAGTGCCTCGTTGATCGCCTGAACCATATTCATCTGTGACATGGGCTGCTCCGTCGTCTCAACCTGCGAGCTCGCCCGCCGATTTCTGGTTTTGGCTTCGTTTTCGCTGCGCTCCGCTGCTCACGTACAGGAGTACGCTCCGCTGCGGTGCTCGCGAAAGCCTCCCCAAAACGCAGAACTTGGCGGCCGGGTGTTGCGTGAGCTTCATTCAAGAGTGAGGGGATGGCGCGCGGGGGCCGCGTAGCAGCTCGGCGCGCTCTTCTTGCAGGTGCCAGGGCGGCTTTTCGTAGACGTCCTCGAACATCGTTTCTAGGGCTGGTGGCGGCGTTTTTTCACTGATCGTGACGGCCGCGCGGAAACGCTGATCGATGTCGGCGATGAGCGCTTGCTCCTTCCGGTCATCCCACAGCTTTCGACGCTCGAGGTATTGTCGCCCACGCTCGAGTGGATCGCGATCCGCCCAGGGCTTGAGCTCATCCGTCGCGCGGTAGCGGTTCGGGTCGTCGCTGGTGGAGTGCCCACCCATGCGATAGGTGATGGCCTCGATCAACGTCGGGCCGAGGCCCTGCTCGCCGCGGCGCACCGCTTCACGCACGACACTCACGACCGCGAACAAATCGTTACCATCCACCCGCACGCCCGGAATGCCGTAAGCGGCGGCCTTTTCAGCGAAGGTGCGGGTCGCGGTTTGACGCTCGACCGGTACGCTGATGGCCCAACCGTTGTTGCGGCAGAAAAACACGACGGGCACCTTGAACACGCCGGCGAAATTCATCCCGCTGTGAAAGTCCGTCGAGCTGGTCGCGCCGTCTCCGAAGTAGACGAGGCTCGCCACGTCTTTGCCGTCGATCTTGGCACCCCAAGAAAAGCCGACGGCTTGCGTGATCTGCGTACCCACGGGCGAGCTGATCGAGCACCAACCCACCTCACGGCACGTGTAGTGATCGGGCATTTGCCGCCCCTGTACCGTGTCGTTCGCGTTCCCAAACATGTTGTCGACGAACTTCTGCAAGCCCAGGCCACGCATCAGCGCCGCGCCGAATTCACGATAACAGGGAAAGAGCCAATCACTCTTTCGCATCGCGAAGGCCGAGCCGATGATGGCCGCCTCCTCGCCCAAAGAACCGACGTGAAAGCCGATCCGACCTTGGCGCTGCAGCGCCACGAGGCGTTCGTCCAGCTGCCGGGTGGTCGCCATCCAGCGATAGATTTCGACCACCTCTTGGTCGCTGAGACCGGGGTCGAAACGCGGATCGAGGGTGCCGTCGTCGGACAGCACACGGATGACTTTCGCCGGCTCTGCCGGCCGAAAAGTCGCGGGCTTTTCTGGCATCATATCCATATCAGGCAAACGAGGCTCTCGGGCGCAGCGCCCGAACCAGCGCGCTATTCGTCGAGCGCGTGGGCGGCCTCCTCGATGGCTTGCTCGACTGCTGCGCCGGCTAGTTTGAATTCTGCGGCAAGTTTGTCCAGGACCTCGCGCTCGACCGGACTCACTCCGCCGGACACGTGCGCGAGCAGCGAGGAAATGCGCAAGACCTCGCGGGCGTGGTCCTCGCGAGTGATGGTACGAGCAACCATTTGAATGCGCTTGCCCATGCCGTCTTCGCCGAGTTGATCGTGTAGATCCGCGAGCAGTGCCGAGACCTGTCGTTCCGCTACCGCTCCACCGCAGGCGGTCACGACGACGTGCTTGAACGCGGCCTGCTCGGTGTCGTCGAATTCACCGTCCGCGTTGGCGACTAGAAACGCACCTTCGACCACCGCCTCGAACAAGCGTGCCGCCTCCGGATCGAAACCCGTGGGTTGGGTCAAATCGTCGTCGTCCGACTTCCAGCCATAGGAGCTTGCCGCAACGCTGAGCAGCGAGGCTCGCGCACCCGTCGCCGCGGCATAAGCCGGAGTCTGGGTGAGCTGTCGCGCGACCTTACCGATCAGGCTGAAGTCCGGGGCAGGCATTGGGGATTCCCTCTATAAACGGCCGCGGCAGGCTAACCGAAGTTCGCCACCGCGTCATGTGCGTGCTCCGCCTCGCAGCACGCGGGCCGGACGGTTTTCGGCGCCAAAGCCCTCAACGGCGCACCAATGACTCCGGCCGAATCAGCCGCGGCGACGCGTGCTCAGCGTCCGGTAGCGCGAATAACGCCGCTCCGCTCTGGCCGTCCCGGCTGGCGGCGGGCTCGGACGGCGCGCTCGCCGGGCGCAGGCGTGCCTCCACGAACCCCTCGGCAGCGTGATAACTGGAGCGCACGAGCGGGCCCGAGGCGATGAATGCGAACCCCATTTCGCGCCCCGCGCGGGCGTATTCCTCGAACTGCTCGGGAGGCACGTAGCGCTCGACTGGCGCGTGCTTCGGCGTCGGGCGCAGGTACTGGCCCAACGTGAGGATGTCGACCCCAGCCTGACGGAGATCGCGCATCGTCTCCAAAACCTCTTCGTCGGTCTCACCGACGCCGACCATGATCGAGCTTTTCACGAAGCGCTCGGGGACGCGCGCCTTGGCGTGCGAGAGCACGCCGAGCGAGAGATCGTAGTCGCACCGTTGATCACGGATCGTAGGCGTCAAGCGACGCGTGACCTCGATATTGTGCGCGAACACGTCGGGACCGCCGTCGACCATCGTGTCGATGTCGCGCTTCCGGCCACCGAAATCTCCAACCAAGGTTTCGACCAACAAGCCTGGGCTGTGCTCACGCAGTGCAATGACGGCGCGCGCCATGTGCGACGCTCCACCGTCGAGCAGGTCGTCCCGGTCGACCATCGTCAGTACGACGTAGCGGAGCCTGAGCTGGGCTATTGCCCGCGCGACGTGCTCGGGCTCACGCGGATCGACCGCGCCCCGCGGATTGCCGGTGGTTACCGCACAAAAACGGCAGCCACGCGTGCAGGTGTGACCGAGCAGCATGACCGTGGCAGTACCCGAAGCCCAACACTCACCGACGTTCGGGCAACGCGCTTCCTCACACACCGTGTACAGGTCGAGCTCGCGCAGCGTTTGCTTGATGCGCGTGTAGTTCTCGCCGCCGGGCGCGCGAACCTTCAGCCAAGGTGGCTTCGGGTCGTGGATTTTGAGCGCGCGCGAGGCCGTCACGAAGGGCCCCCCAGTAGCTTCTCGAGCAGATCATTGACCAGCTTCGGGTTCGCCGATCCGCCGGTCTCCTTCATGGCTTGACCCACGAAGAAGCCCATCAGGCCTTTTTTTCCAGCGCGCATGGAGGCCGCTTGGCTCGGGTACTTGTCGATCAGCTGCCGACACAACGCCTCGAGCGCGCCGCTGTCGGACACGACGCGGAGCCCGCGCTCGTCCACGACCGAACGCGGCAAGCGCTCGCTGCCCTCGATCGCGGCAAACACGTCCTTAGCTTGTTTGCCGCTGATTTCACCGGAGTCGACCAAAGCCAGCAAGTCTGCGACTTGTGTCGGGTTGACCGTGAACGTCGCGTCCAAGCCGTGTGATTTGGCGCCGCGAAGCACGTCATTCGCCACGAAATTTGCGACCTTCACGGGCTGATTGAACTGCTTCAACACGGCCTCGAAAAAGCTGGCGTACTTGGGGTGCTGAGTCAGGGTCAGCGCCGCAGCTGGCGTGAGCCCGAAATCCGCGACCCAGCGCTTTCGCACCGCCTGCGGCAGCTCGTTCAACCGTTCACGCGCTGTGGCGACGAACGCGGCTTCGACGCGGAGCGGCGGCAGATCCGGCTCCGGAAAATAGCGATAGTCGTGCGCTTCCTCTTTGGAGCGCAGTGTGTGCGTGAGCCCGGTGTCCGGGTCGAAGCTGCGCGTCTCTTGACGGATCTTGCCGCCGGCGTCGAGGATCGCCGTTTGACGCACGATTTCAGCGTCAATCGCGCGCTGCACGAACTTGAACGAGTTGATGTTCTTGAGCTCGCAGCGCGTGCCGAACGCCTCGGTACCCTTGGGGCGAATGGACACGTTCGCGTCACAGCGAAAGCTCCCCTCCTCCAAGTTGCCGTCGTTCACGCCGATGAACACCAAGATATCGCGCAGCGCGCGCATGTACGCTGCCGCCTCGGCGCTGGAACGCAAATCCGGGTCGCCGACGATCTCGACCAGCGGCGTGCCAGCGCGATTCAAGTCGACCAGCGAGTCACCCGCGACGCCGTGCAAGTTCTTGCCGGCGTCTTCTTCCATGTGCGCGCGCGTGATGCCCACGCGCTTGACCACTCCGTCGACCTCGATATCGAGGTAGCCCTTCGTTGCGATCGGCTCCTCGAATTGGCTGATCTGATAGCCCTTCGGCAGATCGGGATAGAAGTAGTTCTTACGCGCGAAGATGCTCTTCTCGTGGATCGTGCAATTGAGGGCGAGCCCCGCCTGCACGGCCATCGTCACCGCTTCGCGGTTCAACACCGGCAGTGAGCCGGGCAACCCCAGGCACACCGGGCAGACATTCGTATTCGGAGCCCCGCCGAAGTTCGTCGAACAAGAGCAGAAGAGTTTGCTCTTGGTGAGTAGTTGCGAGTGAACCTCGAGCCCGATGACTGGTTCGTATTCCATGAGAGCAAGGGCCAGGTTTAGCGCTGAACTCAGTGCGATTCTAGTCCAGGCTCTTTTTTGGTTGCTGGCGCCCGAAACTCAGTGCTTCTCGCGATCCAGTCCGGGATGCGACGACTCACCCGGCTCATGCCGCGGGTTGGCCGTCAGATGCGAGCCATCACGACCCGGGAAACCCATCAGCACGTCTTTCTCGAAGATGAACTGCTCGCGCGAATCATACGGGGCGGCGTGCACGCCGGTGTCCATGCGAATTGCGTCGCACGGGCAAGCTTCCACGCAGAAGCCGCAGAAAATGCAGCGCAGCTCGTCGATAACGAAGCGCTGGGGGAAGCGCTCGTAGCCACGGCGCGGGTCGCCTTCCGGATATTCACCGGCTTCGATGTGGATGCACTGCGCCGGACATGCCGTCGAGCAGCACAGACACGCGACGCAACGCGGTGAACCGTCGTCGCGCTGCGTGAGCCGATGCACACCACGAAAGCGCGCCGGATACGGGCGCTTTTGCTCGGGGTAGGAAATGCAATTGATGCCGTCCTCGATGCCCTCCAAGACCGGATCGTTGCGTTGACCCAAAACCATCTCCTTCGTGTTCTGAAAGAAATGCTTCATCGTGATGCCGAGACCCTTGGCGATCTCGGGGATGTACGTTTGAACCGAAGCGCTACGCTGGGGCCGCACGACAGCGACTCCCGTGACTTTCTTCGGGCCGAGCGGCTGCGTTTCGTTCTTCATGCTCCCATCCGTACGCTGCGAGTCCCACCGGCCGCGGCTGCAAATTGCGCCGAGGACGAGGACAATGTTTTCCGTTTGTGCACTGGCTTCACCAAGAACACGACGAAGGCGATAAAGCCTCCGATGCCGGCTAGCGCCACGAGCGCCTTGGTGTAGTCAGCCAATAGATCCATGAATTTGCCGACGCCGGGCCCGGCCGACGCGATCGCCAGCACGATCAGCCCAGTCGCGAGCACATTGCCGAGCGACGCCGGCAAGAGCTTACGCCAACCGAGACGCATCAGCTGATCGTAGCGGAAGCGCGGCAGAGTCCAGCGGATCATCAGCTGGAGCCAGCACAAGGTCAGCGTCTTCAACACGAAGCCGAGCGCGCCGACGACGATCACGAGCACGTGCGGCAAGAGCTGATCGAAGAGCACCGTGTCGCCGATCGCGACGTGTAGGCCGTCGCGATACAAGAACGGCAAATCCCAACCGCCCAGAAAGATCGCTGACATCAACCCAGCAGAGGTAACGACGGCGATGTACTCCGCGAAGAAGAACATCGCGAACTTCATACCGGCGTATTCGGTGAAGTAGCCGGCGACGATTTCGCTCTCACCCTCCGGGATATCGAACGGGATGCGCTTCGACTCGGCGACGGACGCCGTGAAGAACAGAAAGAACGCCGCGGGTTGCACGAAGATGCCCCAGGCATGCTGCTGCTGCCACTCGATCATCTTGTCGACACGCAGCGAGCCGTAAACCATCACGGCGCCCACCAGGGTGAGACCCATGGTCACCTCATAGGAGACCATTTGGCTTGCAGCGCGCACGCCGCCGAGGAGGCTGTATTTGTTGTTGCTAGCCCAACCCGCCAGTGCCGCCCCGACGATGCCCGTGCCTGCCAGCGCAAAGAAGTAGAGCAGCCCCACGTCGAGGTCGACGACCTGCAATTTGACGGCGCCTTCGACGCACACGCCATCGCGCGGCACGAAGCTCATCAACGTGGAGAGCTGGCCGTCTTTCAGACCAAAGCAGAGGGTGTCCCCGAACGGGATCACGGCCATCACGACGAGCGCCGGAAAGAACGAGATGAACGGCGCGAGGCTGTGCAGGAATTTGTCGGCTTCCGGCGGAATGAAGTCTTCCTTGAAGATGGTCTTCAGGCCGTCCGCCGCCGGGTGCAGCAAGCCAGCGAGGCGCAAACCGATGCGCGGTTCGTTGCGAATGCTAAACGCCGCATAGCCCGCGCCAGCCAAAATCGAAAAGATCAGCAGGCCCGCGCCGCCGCCATAACCGATGTCCCGCACTTGCTCGCCGAACGCCGAGTCATTGAGCGTGAGACCGACGAAGAGCGCGACGAAGTGAGCGAATAGGCCGGCGAAGAAGATACGGCGCGGATCCCCGAGTGAGTAGATCCAGGCGTCGAAGCTGCTCAGAACACCGCGGTTTT
Source organism: Polyangiaceae bacterium (assembly GCA_035485095.1). Taxonomy (GTDB): domain Bacteria; phylum Myxococcota_A; class Polyangia; order Polyangiales; family Polyangiaceae; genus PMG-095. The sequence continues at coordinate 18,580 of DATHOI010000062.1, forward strand.
GCACGCGCCCAGCGATCACCACGCCGGTCAGCCACGTGAAGAGGATGCCGAGTTGGCTGAACAGCATGGCGCGCTGACCGCGCACCTCGGGCGGCGGCTCGAGCTTGAGCACGACGAAGAACACGCCGGCCGCGACGGCCAACGCCGGCAAGACGGCCAGGGCTTGTGCGACCGTGGTCGGGATCCAAGCCACTGCGCGGTTCGGCCCGATGCGGTCTTGGATCATTGCACCTTGGCGGCGATCCACCCAGGTCAGGACGACGGCGACGTTCATCGCAAACATCACGACCACGAAGGCCTTGATGAAGAACAACAGAAAACTCAGGAGGGTGAGCGGCATTATTCTGCTCCGAGCGAGGCACTGTCCGGGGCCACGCTACGCGGGGCGCTTGGCGCCATGACGGCGCGCAGTTCAGCGAGTTTCTTGAAGCCGAGTGGTTTGCCAGCAAGGGTTGCAAGCTCCGCGATTAGGCGAAAAGCCGGCTTCGACGCACCTTGCGAGTTGATCGCCTTCTCACTCTCTTGGCTGATGCCCTTGGCGTTCACGAACGTGCCTTCGGCCTCGGCCCAGCTACTGGCCGGCAAGACGACGCGCGCCTTCGCCACGAAAGGACCTTCGTGGGTGGAGATCGCGATCAGGTTCGTGATGTCGGCGAGGGCCGCGCCCCCACCCGCGGACGGCGTCGCCGAGCCGAGCGCGATCACGGTCTTGGCCTTGCCCGCTCGAATCGCTTCCACGAACTCGACGAAGCTCTTGAGCCCGAGGCTTCTGCCCAGTGCCGCGATGCCGGTCGTGTTCGGGTTCTTGTCCGGGTGACGCAGGATGTCGTCACCCTGCCCCGCCGGGCGCCCGCTTTGGTAGACGGCGCTTATCCCAAACGCCTTGGCTAGCAGCAGCAGCGCGAAGTTGTCCTCGTTCGAGTGCTCGGCGCTGAGCACCACCGCGGTCGAATCCGGTGCAGCCTTGCTCAGTGCTTCCACGGCATGTTCGAGCGCGGACGCCAGGCTGACGCTCTCGCCTCGCACGCGCGCGTCGAGCACACGGCCCTCGTGAATGCGGCGATGATCGAGCATGCCGTCGTCGCACATCCAGAATTTATTCACGGCCAGGTTCTCGCGCGGGCGGTAGCGGTACGCCTTCTGGTCGCGCGGATCGAAATCCGTGAATGAATTGCAGCCCGTCGCGCAGCCCACGCACACGGTGCGCACCCCGCGCAGGAACCAAACGCGCGCCTTGAATCGGAAATCAATCGACGTCAGCGCGCCGACCGGGCACACGTACTCGGTCATCAGAGTGTAGGCATGGTCGAGCTGGCGACCTGGAGCGACCACGATCTCGTTCAGGTTGCCGCGCTCACGCACGCTGAGCACGGGGTCTTTCGCGAGCTCTTCGGACACGCGCACGCAGCGCGTACACACGATGCAGCGCTCCGCGTCGTAAACGATGGTCGGGCCGAACACCACCGCCTTGGGCTTGTGGATTGGCTCGTCGCGCATGCGCTTCTTCGTACCTTGATGCTCGAGCCAGTAATCTTGCAGGCGGCACTCGCCGGCTTGATCGCAAATCGGGCAGTCTACGGGGTGATTCAGGAGTAAGAGCTCCTGAACCGCGGCGCGCGCCGTGTCGACGTGCTCGCTGGTTTGGCTTTTGACGACCATGCCGTCGGCCGCTGCTTGTTGGCAGCTCGGCACTAGCTTGGGCTTCTTCTGCGGCAGGTACTGCTGCGCTTTTTCATCCCAAGCGAGCACGTCCAAGAGCAGCGCTGGGCGGCCGGGGGGCGGCATGATCTCGACCAGACACATGCGACAATTGGCAGCGACGGACAGACCCGCGTGCCAGCAGTAGTGCGGGATGTCGATCCCCGCCTTCTGCGCAGCGCGAATGATCGTCTCGCCCGGTTCGAAGGGGATCTCGCGGTCGTCTAATTTGAAGTTCGGCATTCAGAATTTTCCGAGAGAATCGAGTGATCGCTTAACGATCGCACTCGCCGCCAATCATGTTCAAGGAACCGAAGCTTGGCACCACGTCGGCCATCATCGCGCCCGTGATCACGCGCTCCAGACCGGCCGTGATCAGGAAGCACGGCGGCCGAATGCGCACGCGGTATGGCGTGCCACTGCCGTCGCTCACGAGGTAGAAGCCGAGCTCACCGTTGCCGCCTTCGGTGTAGGAATACACCTCGCCGGCTGGCAATTTGAGGCCTTCCATCACGATCTTGAAGCGCTGAATGGTACCTTCGATCGTCTTGTACACTTCATCCTTGGGCGGCAGGATGATGCGCGGGTCGTCGATGTTGACCGGGCCGCTGTCGGCCATACGCTGACAGGCTTGCTCGATGATACGCGCGCTCTGCTTCATCTCCGCCAAGCGCACCATGAAGCGGTCGAAACAGTCGCTGGCCGAACCAACCGGCACGTCGAAGTCGACCTCGCCGTACTTCAAGTACGGGCTCGCCTTGCGCACGTCGTACGGCACGCCGGTCGCGCGTAGGCACGGGCCGGTCCAACCGAGGGAGATGGCGTCGGCCTGACTGATGACGCCGATGCCCTCCAAACGATCGAGGAAGATGCGGTTGCCGAGCAGCAACTTCTCCACCTCGTCGACGACCGAAAGGATGTGCTTCGTGACGGCACGGGCGTTGTCCTTCAGGTGCTCGGTGGGCGGCGAAGCCATGCCGCCCACGCGACCGAAGCTGTGCGTGAGCCGCGCACCGGTTTCTTCCTCGAGCAGATCCCAGATCATCTCGCGGGCCTTGATCATCCATAGAAACGGCGTGAACGCGCCGAGCTCCATGGCCATCGCGCCGTCACAAGTCAGGTGATCCGACATGCGGGCGAGCTCGCCCAGGATCATGCGGTACCACTGGCAACGCTCGGGCACGGTGACGCCGAGCATCTTCTCGCAGGCCAGCGCGAAGCCCACGTTGTTCAACATGGGCGACACGTAGTTGCAGCGGTCGACGTACGGGAACACCTGCGTCCAGTTGCCGCGCTCGCACATCTTCTCGAAGCCGCGATGCAGGTAGCCGACCTGCACGTCGACGTGCTCGATGATCTCCCCGCTGAGCTCCATCACGCAGCGCACGGTGCCGTGCATTGCCGGGTGCGCCGGGCCGACGTTGAGCAACATCGGCTCAGTCGGCATCTCGAGCTCGGCTTCGTCTAGTTCTTGGTCGAGAGGCTCCATCAGTTTACCTGTGAGTCGTCGGAGTCGGTTTTGCGCGAGTGCGTTTGACGACCGAAGGACATGCCTTCGTCGACGCTGAACGGCGCGATTTTTTCGATGTTTGGCACATCGCGATAGGCGATGAGCGGTTGGATCTTGTCCGCCGGATAGTCCTTGCGCAGCGGGTGCCCCTCGAACTCCGGGTACATCAGGATGCGCCGCAGATCCGGGTGACCTTTGAAGACCACGCCGAACATGTCGAAGCACTCGCGCTCGAGCCAATTGGCGCTGGCCCAAAAGTCACACAGCGAGTCGACCAGGGCCTCGTCGCCCTCGGAGTCCCCGGTGCGAGTCTTCAAGCGCAAACGGTGACCGCGCGTGAGTGAGTAGAAATGGGCCACGATTTCGAAGCGCGGCTCGCGCTCGGGGAAATCGACGGCCGTCAGATCCGTCAGCATGTCCATGCTGGCTTGCGGCGCGTCGTGCAGCAGGCGCGCGACTTCTTTCCAAGCCGCTGCCTCCACCACCACCGTTTCGTCGCCGTGCAGCGAGTGAGTCTCCAGCACCGCAGCGCCGAAGTTCTTCTTGATCAGTTCGACCAGAGCTTTTGACATCTGAAAAAGCCTATGAAATCAGGCGATCGAGGTGCGTGATTTGCGGAGCTGCACCAGACCGAGGTTGGGCTCGACCACCGGATCCAAACGCGGTTTCACGATCGCAGGCTCGCGATTGCCGCTCTGGATTTTGTCCTGCAGGAGCATCAGGCCGTCGAGCACCGCTTCGGGCCGCGGCGGACAACCGGGCACGTAGACGTCGCACGGGATGACTTTGTCGACGCCCGCGACGCACGCGTAGTTGTCGTAGAAGCCGCCGCACGAAGCGCACGTGCCGAACGCGAGCACCCACTTGGGCTCCGCCATCTGCTCGTAAATGCGCTTGAGAATCGGCGCTTGACGTTGGGTAATCGTACCGACCACCCAGAGCAGGTCCGACTGGCGGGGTGAGAAGCGCGGAGCCTCCGAGCCGAAGCGCGAGAAGTCGTAGCGCGGGCTCGACACGCTCATGAACTCCATGCCGCAGCACGCGGTCACGAAGGGGTACATGAAGAGTGAGTATTTTTGCGCCCAAGCCAGAACGGCTTCCAAGCGCGTGGTTGCGAAGCCGGCGCCGCCTGCGACACCCGGCTCGACGATCTGAGTCGAGGTCTTTTTCAGCTCTCCCATTCGAGGGCTCCCTTTTTCCAGCAGTAGGCGAGCGCCACGATCAACGCGACGATGAAGCTGAACATCGTTGCGAAGCCGCTCCAGCCGAGCCCTTTGAACAGGGCCGCCCACGGGTACATGAACACGACCTCGATGTCGAAGACGACGAAGAGGATCGCAGTGAGATAGAATTTGACGCTCAGCTTCGTGTTTTTGGCGCCTTCGGTGTCGTTGCCACACTCGAAGGGACTGAGCTTCTCGGGGTTCGGATTTTTGGGTCCGATGAACTGGCCGCCCA
>DATHOI010000063.1:0-7753 GCA_035485095.1 Polyangiaceae bacterium
CCACCTCCGAAAAAGGGGCCTTCGACCGCTCCAGGAACGCCACTGCGTCATCGCGAAAGGCCTGGTCGTACGTTTTGACACTACGTGTATTGCGCATCGGGTTTTCTCCTGATGCGTGTCAACGAAAGTGCGGGAGGCTCAGCTGACGGCGGAGATGTTCGAGAGCCAGCCCGCGGACCACGCGCCATAGCGCGCTGATGCTCTAGTACGGGTGCAGGGTGGAGATGGCTTCGATCAGGTCGCCGAAATTGACGGGCTTCGTGACATGAGCGGCGAAGCCCGCTTCGCGGCTCGCGCGTACGTCTTCTTCGGTGCCGTAGCCGCTGAGCGCGATGCCCTTCACCTTGCCGGTTTTGCGCAGCGTGCGCATCAACTCGAGGCCACTACCGTCACCGAGCCCGACGTCGCTCAGCAACACGTCGAACGCGCCGCGATCTACGGCCAGGGCCTCACCTACGGAGTTGGCGACTTTCACCTGATAGCCGCCACGCGCCAGGAGCATGCTCAGGATTTCGGCCGTGTCTTCGTGGTCTTCGACCAACAGAATGCGGGCCCTAGAGCTGGGCGGCGGCGGCACCGACGACTGCCGTACCTCGGCGGGTGGCGGCTCGTTAACGGTGTTGATTTCGACCACGAAACGCGCTCCTTTTCCGGGCCCCTGGCTGGTCGCCACGATGCTTCCGTCGTGCTCGCGCACGATGCCGCGACAGATTGCAAGCCCCAGGCCAAGCCCGCGTAGACTACCTGGACCCACATCCAAGATCTGTTCGAATGGCTCGAACAGGCGGCTCAACTTGTCCTGCTCGATGCCGCGACCGGTGTCACTGACCTCGAGCAATAGGCGACGTTGATGATTCCAGGTTCTGACCTCGACCCGTCCGCCTTGCGGCGTGAACTTGATGGCATTGCGTAGTAAGTTCGAAACTACCTGCTGCAAGCGAGTCGAGTCACCGTTCACCCAAGAGCGTGACGCTTCGAGCTCGATCTCGATGGTGAGATCCTTTTGCGCGGCGTCCGCGGTGAGCATCTCGAACGCTTCACGCACGGCACGGTGCGCATCGATGGGGTGCTTGTCGATGTGCATCTTGCCGTTCGTGATGCGCGCGACGTCCAGCAGGTCGTCGATCAGTTGTGCTTCGGTGAGCACGTTGCGCTGCACGATGGAAAACGCCGCCCGCACGTCCGCCGGCAGCTCAACAGATTCGGAAAACGCCGATGCTGCGGCCAAAACCGGGGTCAGCGGCGTGCGCAGCTCGTGACTGAGCATGGCGATGAATTGGTCCTTTGCCACGTTGGCCGCGCGGGCTTCGCGCTCCGACGTGGTCAGGCGTTCTCGCTCCTTGGCCGCGGCCTCGAGCTCGCGCAGATCGACGACGGCACAGGTGTAGCCTTCGCCGTGACGACGCTCGCGCCGAGTGACTAGCCGAACGGGGAACGAAATCCCCTCGCGCGTGAGCAGCCGTACCTCGCAGCTCACCGGCTCCAACGTGTTCCGGCAGGCGAGGAGATGGTCGAGCAAGCGCCGCCTGTCCTCGAGCACGACGAGCGTCGCGAGCGGCGCGCCCAAGAGTCGCTGCTGGTCGACACCGAACAACCTCTGCGCCAACCGATTGAGGTTCTGAATCGAGCCGTGGGGCTCGAGGGTCAGCCAAGCAATGGGCGCGGAGTCGTACAGCTCCGCGTATTGGTCTCGGATTTCTTCGAACACGCGTTGCACCTCGATCAGGTGCTCGTTCTCGGCGCGCAGCCGGTCATCGGTCTCACGGAGCTGCGCAACCTCTCGCCTCAGCTCCTCGAGCTCCGCCGTGTCCTCCTCACTGACCGGCACCAGCCACCCCCTCGCGAATGACTAGCAGGATGACTCCTGAGCCGGATTTTCCGGCTTCAACGCGGCGACCATCGAGCAGCAATTTTTTCCGCCCGACTTTCGGGAAATCATGCTCGACCGAGAAATTCTCGAAGCTCTTCCGTTCCGGGAGTACGTCCTCCAGCATGCTCCGCAGCTCGGGAATGTCCCAGGCGCCGCTTCCGATCTCGCGCAGGTGGCGCTGCTCCACCTCTTCGGGCGTGAGCGCGAAGCTACTGCAAAATGCCGCATTCGCGCGCGTGATGCGAAGCTCGGAATCGAGCAGCAAGATCGGCTCGCTCACCGTGGAGATCACCGCGTCACCGGTGCGTTTGGCGACCGACAGCGCCTCCTTGGTCGTTGAAATATCGAACAAAGCCAGCACGGCGCCGTCCACGCGGTTCTCGACGCTCTTGTACGGACGGATGCGCAGCAAATAGGCACGGCCCGCGTCGTCTTCCACCTCTTGCTCGAAGGCGATCATCGTGTCGATCACCTCCGCAATCGGCTCTTCGAGATCGACGGCGCGGATATTGGGCTTGATGTGCCCGATCGGCCGCCCGATATCGGACGGGATCAGGTTCAATAGCCGTTGCGCGGCCGGGGTGAAGCGCCGGATGGTCAGATCCCTCGCCACCATCACAATCGGGATCTGCACGCTGGCGAGCAGGTTGGCCAAATCACTGTTGGCGAAGCTGAGCTCTTCATTTCTGCCGTGCAGCTCGTCATTCAGGGTGCTGAGCTCTTCGTTCGTGGATTGCAGCTCCTCTTTGGCGGTGTCGAGCTCTTCATTCGTGGACTGCAGCTCTTCATTGCTCGATAAGATCTCCTCGTTGGCGGACTGCAGCTCCTCGTTGGTGGCCGCCAGGTCGTGGATGTTGGCGTGCAGCTGGTCACGTGTCGCGGCAAGCTCCCGGCGGAGTTGAGCCAAGCTCTCGTCAATGGTGCCTTCTTGCGCGTCCCGTGCTGCGTCGTCGAGAGCGGGTTTCGGGTTCACCACGCGCTCGAAAGACACGAAAAAATGCGGGTTGTCTGCGCCACCGACGGGCAACACTTCGAGGTTGATCGGCTGCTCGTCGTGCTCCGTCAGGCTGCGCAGGCCCTCTTTGCGCACGACGCTGCGCGTGTGACGCGCTTCTTGCAGCGCGTTGCGTAGCCCCGAGAGCAAGCCTTGCTTGACCATCTTCAGCGCGTCGAGGCTGGCCTCGCCGCTCGGTAGCTCCAAGAACGGCGCGGTTTGGCCGCGCGCGCTCACGATCCGAAACGACGGGTCGACCAGAATGCCAGGCGGCGCGTGGCGCTGAAGCAGCAACCGATCGGCCTCGGCTTGCACGTCCCACGGCCGCCCGGGGCGCGCTGGCGCGCGCGGCGTGAGCTCATGCGCCGAATTCAAGCCTGCGGGCTCGAACGGTGCCGCTCGGAAGTCGAACTCGGGCGCGGCTGTGCTGGCCTTTTTGCGGTAAATCTTGGCGCGCTTGTCGAACGTCGAAAATAGATCCCCGCTTGCGCCCGTCGTTTCTGCGCGGCCCAGCATCAAGAAACCATTGGGCTTCAGCGCGTAATGCATCATGGCGATGATGCGACGTTGGATGGGCTGCCCCAGATAGATCAGCGTGTTTCTGCACACGATCAGATCGAGTCGTGAAAATGGTGGGTCGCGCGTGATGTCCTGACGCGCGAACACGCAGCGCTCACGAATGGCTTTGCCGATCTGGTAGCCGCCATCGATTCGAGAGAAGAAGCGCCGCAGTCGTTCGGGCGACACGTCCGCCACGGCACTCTCGCTGTAAAGGCCAGCGCGCGCCCGCTCGATCGACGCCTTGCTCACGTCCGTGCCGAAAAACTGAATTGGGACTAGCTCTGCCTCCTCTTCGAGCGATTCGAAGAGCCCGATGGCGAGCGAGTACACCTCTTCACCGGTGGAGCAACCGGGAACCCAAACACGGATCGGCGCGTCCCCACGTTCCTCGAGCAGCGTCGGGAACACGCTCTCTTTCAGTGCACTGAAGGATTCGGGCTCGCGAAAGAAGCTCGTGACGTGGATCAACAGGTCTTCTTGGAGATTTTGTGCCTCAACCGGGTCCGCCTGCAGCGCCTCGAGGTAGCTCGCCAGGGTCGTCGCGTGGCGGAGCGTCATGCGGCGTGCGATGCGGCGCGCGATGGTGGGGCGCTTGTAGTGACTGAAGTCGACACCAGTGGCCCGACGCAGCAGCCGAAAAATCGCCGCGTAGATTTCTTCAGTGCCCGCGCCTGTCTCCAACTCGTCGTCGTCTTGCTTGGCTTGAAATAGCGGCAGCGCGGCGAGTCTCATCAGCTCGTCAGCGATGTCGTCGACGCCGAGCACTAGATCCGCCGCGCCAGCGGCGATCGCCGCGCGCGGCATGCCGTCCATTTGCGCGTCCTCCGGGCTTTGCGCGATCGTGATGCCACCGACGGCTTTGATTTCGCGCAGGCCCGCGGCGCCGTCCGCAGCGCCCCCGGACAGGACGATGCCGACGGCTTTTTCGCCATAGTATTGGGCGAGCGAGCGAAACAGCAGGTCCACCTGCACGCCGCTCGAGCCCGCCGGCCGTGGCCTGATGCGCAGGTGCCCATCCTCCACCGTCATGTGCGCGTCGGCCGGGATGATGTACACGTGCCCGCTTTCGATGTGCAGGCCGTCACGTGCCTCGGTCACTTTGAGTGGGGTCCGGCGCGCCAGAATGTCGGGCAACATGCTGTGTTGATCGCGCGCCAAATGTTGCACGAGCACCAACGCCAAGGGTGCCTCGGCTGGCAAGCGCCGGAGCAAGCGAGAGAAGGCTTCGAGCCCACCGGCAGACGCACCAACGGCCGCCACCAAGAACGGCGGAGTCTGATACGGATTGGACGAGGCCTCGCCGCTCGTCGAGCCATTCGAACTGGCGCCTGTGCTTTCGTCGGTCACGACGGAATTTCCGTGGTCTTGAACGGGCAGAGAGGCAAGCCGCGCTTATACCATCACAGCTCACTGACACTGAAGCGCTACGGGTCCCAATTCGCAGGAGCATTGCTATGGTCCGGCTTGTGGGTGAGGCATAAGTGTCCTCGTGACGCGTTCGTGGCTCGTGGCTCGTGGCCGGACTTTGCGCTGTTTCATCATCGTTGGGCGTGGGCTCGGAGCGCAGCGCACGCTGCGTGGCGAACGTCGTCACCCTGCTCGATTCGGAGCAGCTTTGAGGCCGTCCAAACGCCCATGCCGGGGCGTTTGGGGACGGCCCGCGCTTTCAGGCACAGCGCCGCAAGGCGCTCGAGACGACCATGTTGTCGCGCTGCAAATGTGCTCATCGTGTGGCGTTTGCGGAGTCACATCAGCGTTCGATGTTTCGGTTGGTGTCAGCTCTTGAACGCAGTCGAACGAGGTTCGCTCTTTGCATTGATGCGCTTAGGAGCGGCGGAATGACCAAAGAGTCCGAGATGACGGAAGAGTACGATGCTCTGATTACGGCAGCTCAGAAGTGCGCGACCGCGTGCCAGCGTTGTGCAGCCGCCTGCCTCCACGAGCAGGACATCGCGAAAATGGCGAACTGCATTGGCTTCGATGAAGATTGCGCGGAGCTGTGTGAGCTCGTGGCGAGCTTCACCGCGCGCGGCAGCCGCTTTACGAGCTTACTGGCCAGCGTGCTGGCCGACGCGTGCAAGATCTGCGGTGAAGAGTGCTCGCACCACGACTTGGCTTATTGTCGCGTGTGTGCCGGAGCGTGTCGCGCTTGCGAGAGCGCGTGCCGTGCGCTCACCGCCCCGCAGTCGCCGGGCTAGTCGCGCTGGCGCTCGTCCTTGGGGACTGGCGTCTTGGCATTCAACTTGCTCCGTCGAGCGCCCGAGCGCCCGAGCGCCCGAGCGCCGCGCGGGAAAAAAATCCCAATCCGCGGTCGTCCCGTTCGAACCGCCTATGAGGTGTTGCCATGACGTCCAGCTCGAGTCGCTATGTGATCGTCGGTGTGCTCGTACTTGTGGGATGCAGTCGCGGCAACGGCACGAAGCCGGATGTGCCGCCAGCGCCAGACACGATTCCGCCGAATACACAGCCCGCGGCGGCAGCGTCCGCTACGGGCCTGCCAGCGTCGCCCGGCTCGACCGGTTCTGAGGGCAGCTCTCCTGGCATAAAGCCGCAACCTTTGAGCGACCAGCAGATTGCCGCCATTACCGACGGCGCCAACGCGGCCGAGATCGAACAGGCGAAGGTCGCCGAGGCCAAAGCCCAGAGTGCCAAAGTAAAGCACTTTGCCAAAAGGATGATCAAACATCACGGTGAGGCGCGAGATAAGCAAGCGAAGCTCGGCATCAACACGATGGACAGCTCACTGTCCGCGCAGAACGCGCAGGACGCCGCAGCGACGCTGGTGGCGCTCAAGGCCGCGCCAGCGGGCGCTGACTTCGACAAGCTGTACATGAAGGATCAGGTCGACGAGCACCAGAAAGTACTCGATGCGCTCGACAACCAGCTCGAGCCCAACGTGAAGAGCGCCAGTCTCAAGGGCTACCTCGACGACATCAAGCCGACCGTCGCTGAGCATCTGAAAGACGCGCGCGAAATCGAGCGTTCACTGCAATCGACCACGGCCTCGAACGCCGAGTAGCCGCAACGGTCGTTGCCACTCGGGCGCCCGGGCCGCGGGGGCGCCCTTCGGTCACTGCCGGTCTCGAGAAAAAACGAAGCAGATTCAATCGGCTAGGGCGGACGGCAGGGCCGCGCTCCGATTTTGAAGTGCCGTCGGCCGCGCGCTGAATCAGAGTACCGACCCCGCGTCGGTTTGATCATGCCGCTGTCCTCGTTTCACCCTGCAATACAACGCTGGTTCAGTGAACGCCTGGGCGAGCCCACCGTGCCACAGCGCGAAGGTTGGCCCGCGATCCGAGCAAAGAAAAATGTGCTCATCGCGGCGCCCACGGGCTCCGGTAAGACATTGGCCGCGTTCTTGTCCGCGCTCGATGAGCTGCTCGCGCAGGGCGCTGAGCTCGAAGAACGCACGCACGTTCTGTACATCTCGCCCTTGAAGGCCCTCGCTAGCGACATCAAGAAAAATTTGGAGCTGCCGCTGGCCGAGATCCGCGCCATCGATCCGATGTTGCCGGAGCTACGCGTGCTGGTGCGAACCGGCGACACCTCCATGAAAGCGCGTGCGGCGATGGGCGCGCGACCGCCGCACATCCTGGTGACGACCCCGGAGTCTGCCTATATTTTGCTGACCAGCGAGGGCGGACGGCGCTTGATCTGTGGCGTGCGCACGGTGATCGTGGACGAAATCCACGCGCTGACGCGAGACAAGCGCGGTTCGCATCTGGCGCTCTCGCTGGAGCGGTTGGATGCGCTCGTTGGGCGGCCAGTCCAACGGATTGGACTTTCGGCCACGCAGAAACCGCTCGCTGAAGTGGCGCGCTTTCTGGTCGGAGTGGATCGCGAGTGCACGCTCGTTGACGCCGGGCATTTGCGAAATATCGATCTCGCCATCGAAGTGCCGCCGTCGCCGCTCACTGCGGTCTGCTCGCATGAGGTTTGGGAGGAGATTTACGAGCGGATGACGGAGCTCGTGAAGGAGCACCGCACCACGCTCGTGTTCGTCAATACGCGCAAGCTCGCCGAGCGCATCGCAGCGCGTTTGGCGACGCGGCTCGGCCCGGCCGAGGTGGCGTGTCATCACGGCAGCCTCGCTGCGCCTCGCCGCCATGACGCCGAGCAACGGCTCAAAGCGGGCGAGCTCAAGGTGCTCGTGGCGACCGCTTCGCTCGAGCTTGGTATCGACATCGGAGACGTCGATCTGGTGCTTCAAATCGGTGCTTCGCGCTCGATCGCCACGCTGTTGCAGCGCGTGGGCCGCGCCGGACACGGCGTGCAACGCACGCCCAAAGGCCGGGTTTTTCCGCTCACTTTGGATGAGCTCGTGGAGG
>DATHOI010000064.1:0-8453 GCA_035485095.1 Polyangiaceae bacterium
GCGCCGCAAATCAGCCGCGCGCCAAACGAGACCGAGCTGGTCGGCGGAGTCCGCTGCGCGCCTGAGCCAAACGATCGCGTCCGCTTGCCCGCCGCGTTTCCACTGCACTTGCGCGGTTTGCAGAGCCCACGCCACGTCGTCGTCGTCGTCGTCGAGCGCCTGCGGAAATCGCGACGAGAGAGGAGAGATCATCGGGCGAGGGCTCGTGTCATGGCGCGATCAGCGAGTCATTCAGCAATGGTTGTCGGGGGTTATACACCGTCCGCCGACGCCGGAAACAGGCTACGTGCGCGGACCCTGGCCGCTCATTCAATGAGCATGCACCAGAATTTCGCGATCCTTGGCCCCATTCGGCGGTCCAACCATGCCGCGTTTTTCCATCATTTCCACAATCTTGGCGGCTCGATTGTAGCCAACGGTCATCTTGCGCTGCAGCCAAGACGTCGAACAACGCTGCGTTTCCGCGACGATCCGCACGGCTTCGTCGAAGCGCGGATCGATCACCTCGTCCGCCTCTTCGTCCGCGTCCTCGTCGTCCGGGCAGAGCAAGATGGCCTCGTTGTACTCGGGCGAGCCCTGGGCTCGTAGATGATCGGTGAGCGCGCTCACCTCTTCTTCGCTCACGAACGGGCACTGCACCCGCTGAGTGTCCGTGGCCCCGTTCAACTTGACCAACATATCGCCACGGCCGAGCAAAAGTTCTGCTCCCTGCTCGTCCAGGATCGTGCGGCTGTCGACCTTCTGAGCCACGCGGAAACCGATGCGCGACGGAAAGTTGGCTTTGATCATGCCCGTGATGACATCCACGCTCGGCCGCTGAGTGGCGAGCACCACGTGCATGCCCGCGGCGCGCGCCTTTTGAGCCAGGCGCGCGACGGACACCTCCACCTCTTTGCCCTGCTGCATCATCAAGTCTGCGAACTCGTCGACCACGATCACGATGTAAGGCAACTTCTGCGGCAAGTTGTGGCCGTCGAAGCCCTCCTTCGCCGCGGGCACCATGACCGTTTGGCCATTGGCGTCGATGGCCTCGACCAGCTTCACCTCCGGCGGCGGAATCTCTCCGGACGCGACGCGCGCCACCCAACCGTTGTAGGTGGTGATGTTCTTGGTGCCGGCGTTGGCGAAGAGCTGATAGCGACGCTCCATCTCGTCGACCGCCCAGCGCAGCGCGGTCGCGGCCTGCTTCATGTCGGTGACGACCGGCAACAGCATGTGCGGAATGCCGTCGAACGGCGCGAGCTCGACGACCTTCGGGTCGATCATCAATAGCCGGAGCTCATCGGGCGTGCGCTTGAAGAGCAGGCTCGAGAGCATCACGTTCAAACCTACGCTCTTCCCGGCACCAGTGGCGCCCGCGACGATCACGTGCGGCATCGAGGCCAAATCCGCGTAGAACGGCGCCCCTACGATGTCTCGACCGAGCACCACGGGCAGCGGCGCGCGCTCCGACAACTTCTCGAACCGCGCGTCTTCGATCAGCTCGCGCAAATTGACCGCCACGCGTTCGTCGTTGGGCAATTCGAAACCGATCCGGCTCTTACCTGGAATCGGCGCGATGATGCGCACCTTGCGCGAGAGTCCGAGCGCCAAGTCGTCTGCGAGACTCGCGACCTTGCTCACTTTGGTGCCGGCCTCGCACGCGACCTCGTACGTGGTCACCGTGGGCCCCGGATGAATCTCCTCGACCTTGGCCGCTACGCCGTAGTCAGCGAGCGTCTTCTCGAGGCGCGTCGCGTGCTCCAAGATCTTGTCTCGGTCGAGCTCATTCGTGACCGCGACGGCGGATTGCAGCAAATCGTAGGAGGGCAATTGAAACGAGCCGCGCTTCGGCGTTCGCTTCACGACGACGACCGGCTCAATCTGACTCGCCGGCTTCGTGTCGATGATGCGTGGCTCAGTGCTCACCTCCGTCGACGCAGCCGTAGCGGGCAGCGCCGCGACGGCACTGGTTGACTCCGAGAGGGTGGGCGTGGGCGCGGGCATGGACCCTGGCAATTTCACGCTCGGCGACGCGGGCGACTGAGAGCCCGCAAAGGCGACCACGAGCGCGCTCGTGTCCGACGGAGTGCTCGCGCTGAGCGAAGTGTGCAGGGGCGCATCGTCGTCGCCCAAATCCAAGCTGAACTTCGGTGGCGACAGGTCAGCGCCGGTCTCGATTTTCGCCGAATGCCCCTGGCGCAGCGCCTCGGAGATCGCGATCGGCGGGGTGCCCGTTTGCTCCATCGGGATCCAGTCGTTCTCGTCGTCGAGCGCGAGCAGGATCTGAGCTTCGTCGGCGTGGGTTTCGATGCGAGGTTGCGCAGCGATGCGCGCGGCTTCATCGTGCTCACCGCGCAGCTTGCGCGCTTCGCTCCAAGCGCGCGTGAGTCGACTGAACACGGCTTCGAGACGCAACGCGAGCACACGCAGCAACTCGAGCGTGCGTTGACAACCCGCGATGAACGAGAAGCTGCTGCGCCCGATTAGAATCAAACCCACGATGGTGAGCGCCACCAAGAACGAGCCGAGCGTCGAAAACGCCTCGCGCATCAACTCGCCGAACAGAAGACCCACGTTGCCACCCGCCGGCGCGTTGCCGAACACGACCGCTTCGGGTGCGGCCACCTGCACCAAGGCGGACAGCACGATCGCGACCACCAAGTCGCCGGCCACGCGCAAACCGAGCGAACGTGGGCGCTGGCCGCGAAATAGCGGGGCGCCGCACAAGGCGATCTCGAGCGGCAGCAGCCACGCCACCAAACCGAAGCCCTGGATCAAAAGTGTCGCGACACTACCGCCCGCCGGGCCGACCCAATTCGCTCCGTGCACCGAAGCGTCCAGCGGGTCGACACGAGCCGTCACCAGTGAGAGGAGCAGGAACGCCGCGCCGGTGAACAGCAGCAGCGCCGCAGCCTCATAGAGGCGCCCAAGCGAACGCGAGCGAGGCAAGCCCACGCCCGCTGAAGAGGAGGAGTCGATTGCCGGCCCATTGGCCGTCACCCGGGAACTGAATAATCGAGCGCCCATATACTCACCTTTACCTACATTAGCCTACTAGGCAAAGCAAGTTCGCTTCGAGACGGTCCGGCTTGAGACCCCCGCTTGAGTCGGACTGCACTCGGGCGGTACTATGACTCTCCTCGGCATAGGGCGATTTGGGCAAGACCTCGGCTGCTCGAGCAGTGGATCTCACCGGCTCGAGCGAACGACGACTTCCCCAGGCTTTTCGCAAGTTTCTGGCAAGAGGAACCAAAGAAGAAAAACATGTCAGGCCACTACAGAACGGCGCGATGCGGGACGGTTCCGGGGGCGACGGCAGGCCGTTTCGTCGCAGCAGTCACAGTGGCAGCGGTACTGACGCTTGGTCAGGGCTGTCGGACCAGCGAAGACGACGTGCACCGCTGGGCAAACACGGCGCAAGGCCCACGCAAGTTGGTCGCCGTGTTGACGCACGACAAGTACCCGCTCGATCTACGCATCGAAGCGGCTGAGACGCTCGTCAGCATGAAGCCGCGCGGCGGTCGCCGCATCGGCATTCAAGGCACCGACGAACAAGAAGGCTTGATCGAGTCGCTCGCGCAGATGCCACCTGCAGCTCGCAGCGCGCTGATCTCCAAGCTCGTCCCGAAGCTGCAAGCGGAGATGGCGAAGCCGCCACCCGTCACGCAACCAGGGCAGCCGGCGCCCGCCGATCCATCCGTTCCTTACAAGGACGCGGCGTTCGCGCTGCTGACCCACGACGACGGCGCGCTGATGCCGGACGAGGCCCTGAAAAAGAGCGTCAGGGCCTCACTCGCGCAGTGGTGCACCACCAATTTCTCGGATCGCATGGACGATTCGTCGCAGCTCTACGGGGTGGAGCAAATGCTGCGCGAGCTCAAGGCCGACGGTGTGCGCGCCATCCCCGACATGATGCTGCCCGGCGCGAGCAAGATGGATCGCATGTCCGACTTGGTCGCGGAGCTCGGCGACGCGGACACGAAGCTGCGCGCCAGCCAGAAGCTCGTCGTGGTCGCCAATGACGTGAGCTCGGACAACTGGGTGAAGCAGCGGCGCGCGGGCGTCGAAGCCGCCAACAAGGCGTCCAAGCTCGCTCCGACCGAGGACCAACTCAAGCAGCAGCTCGCTCAGTATCAAGAAGAGGAGCTCTTGCGCGTGTTCGGGTCGATGAAGAAGATCGGTGGCAAACCGGTCGTCGACTTTCTGCTCAACTACGTGCAGGACAAGAATGGCATCGAGAAGCGGCGCACCGCTGCGATGGCCGCGTTGCAAGGCAACCTCGACCGCAACAGCGCGGCCCAAGTTCAGATCGTCCTGAACATCGCGGGTGACCCGGGCACGCCAGACAGCTTGCGCGACGTGACTCTGCAGCGCGTGGGCGAATTCCCGCGGACCATGGTCGTCGAAAAGCTGTTCGAGCTGTTCAAGAACGACAACTGGAAGGTCCGCTGGGTCGCGGCCAGCCTGGTGCTGAAGATGAGCGACGCCAGCCAGGTGCCGGAGTTCATGAACAGGATCGGTCAGGCTGAGGGTTTGGCCATCACCGAACCGCTCAGCTACGGCGGATTATTCTCCGATCTCAAGGGTCCGCCGAGCCCAGCAGAGCTAGCAGACAAGTACGCCGCCTCGGGCAACAACGTGGCCGCTCGCCTTACAGCGCTGAGCTACTACTATTCGTCGGGTACCCCTGCCGACCTACCGAAGGTGGAAGCCTTCGACAAAGACTCGACGCCCACACCGAAGTGCAAACCCGACGCGAAGGAATGCGAATGGAAGTGCACCGTGCAGGGCGCGAGCGGCGCAGAGACCAAAGAGATCAAAACCGTTGGCGAATTCGTGGAGTTCTGCGTGAAGCCCGCGATGCAAAAACGTGCCAAAGGCGGCTCGAAGTAGGCGTGCAGCGCCCCTCACGAGTCGCGCCGGAACCGCAAGCTCTACCGCCGGGTATCTCTGAGCGAGTCACGGCTGACGCAGGATTCATCGCATGACTTCGGATCCGAACAAGAAGACGACACGAACCTTTCAGTGCCGAGAGGCGCTGTGGCAAAAGTTCGAACAGATGGCGCGCGAGCTCGAGTGCTCGGTCGACTATCTGATCAATGACTCGATGAAGCAGTACGCGCGGCAGCGTGGCTACGGCGCCGCGGCCGCGGGCACGCAGTCGATCCCGCCACCCATGGTGAGCGCTGCGCCGCCGCCACCGTCGTCTGGCCCGGGAGCGGCGCCTTCGCACGCACCAACGCCCGTGCCGCCACCGCCGCTCGTGGCGCCGCCGCCGCCCGCGCACGCGCCGCCCCTGCCCCCGCCACCCGGCGGTAGCCGTGGCGCCCCGCCACCACCCGCAGCGCCGCCGCCGCCTGCTGGCCGCAAGCGCACCGGCGCTGGGCCCGCTGCGCCGCCGCCGCCACCCGCGCCACCCGCACCGCTGCCCCCGGCGGCTGCCGGCAGTCGCAAGGCACCCGCGCCACCTCCGCTTGCGCCGTCGCGTAGCATTCCGCCGCCACCCGGCGGCGCGAAGCCGGCGCCGCCACCTGTGCCGGCCGCTGCCGCCGCTGCAAGCCAACCGTCGGGCACCTTGACCATCACCTATCAGGGTGAAGTCTTCCAGGTGACCAAAGACCGTTTCATCATCGGCCGTGGCAAGCAGACCAGTGATCTCACGATCAAAGATCCGAACGTGTCGCGTCAGCACGCGATGATCGAATTTTTGACCGGGCAGTACTATATCGTCGATATGGGTTCGACCAACGGCGTCGAGTACAACGGGCAGCGCGTGCAGCGCAAAGTGATCAGCGACGGCGACACCTTCAAGGTGTGTGACCACGAGCTGCGCTTCTCGTTTCAGTGACTCGCAGCCGAGCTCGCGCAGCGCGGCGCGCCGGGGCTCGGCTCTGGGCGCTGACGGCCATCGTCGTTCTCGGCGCTCCGCCACTCAACGCGGAGCCCAGGCCCTGGACGACCCCAGGCGAAATGCCGATCCCCGAATGGGTACGCAGCGCGGAAGTGACGCGCCCAGACGAGCCGCTCTACCAAGGTCCGAGCGGTGCGGAGAAACGACGGGGAGCTGTGGCCCGTGGGGCGCGGCTCACCGTGTTCGCTGCCAAGCGCGGCCCGGGCTGCAGCGGTCGGTTCCTATTGGTCGGCCCACTGGCTTGGCTATGTGAGGACGGCGCCCAGCTTTCGCAAGCTGCCCCAGACGGTGACGGCGCGCAGGTTCGAGCTCAGGACGGGCTTCCCTATCGCTATTACTTCGTTGGGGCCGACGGCTCGTTTGGCTACCGCGCTTTGCAGACCGCAGACGACGGCGTCCCCGATACGCAGCTCTTGAAGGGTTTTGGCGTCGCCGTGATGCGCGTCGAGAACAACCCGGAGGGCATTCCGTTTGGGCTCACCACCGAAGGTCTGTGGCTGCCGATGCGGGACCTGAACCCCGTGTTGCCATTCCCCTTTCACGGTCGCGAGCTTTCCGGCGCGCTCGCCGTGGCTTGGGTCGTGAGCGCCAACGCGCTCGGCTCACGCGCACCCGACAAGCCGAAGGACCGCTCGCTCAAGCTGAGCCAATTTCAGGAGCTGAGCGTACTCGAAGAACGCGTCAACACCGGACACCGTTGGTTCCGCTACGACACGGATGCTTGGATCAGTGATCGCGACGCGCGCGCACCGACGCACGCCGAGCTGCCGAGCGAAATCCGCCCCGGCGAACGCTGGCTCGACATAGACATTGCGAGTCAGGTGCTGACGGCATACGTCGGCGAGCGCGCCGTGTTCGCCACGTTGGTCTCGACCGGTCGCGGCGCGGACGGCACCGAGCTCGCGACGCCACGCGGTAGCCATCGACTCTGGGTGAAGCTCAAGACGAGCAACATGGACAACCTCGACGACGAATCAGCCGCCGAGAACTACGCGATTCAAGCCGTGCCGTGGGTCATGTATTTCGAGCATGGCTACGGCTTGCATGGCACCTTCTGGCATCGCGACTTCGGCAACAAGCACAGCCACGGCTGTGTGAACCTGACGCCGCTCGACGCCGAGCGCCTATTCTCATGGACCAGCCCGAAGCTACCGCCGGGATGGACGGCAGCGCTACCGACTGACTACGAGCCGGGAACGCTGATCCGAGTTCGCTGAGCAAACACTTCCGAAAGACCGAGGGACAAACGAGCCGACCTTCAGGCAACGTAGCTACGCTGCACGTGAAGCTCGGCTCGCCTTGCAGCGCGCCTCGACGTTTTCGGGCAACGCGATGCGCGTTAGACGATCTTAGACTGGAGCAAGAACGCGATCGCGAATGCAAAGAGCACGAGCGATTCGATCAGCGCCAGACCGAGAATCATCGGCGTCTGAATGCGCGGGGCTGCGCCGGGGTTACGGCTGATGCCTTCGAGCGCCGCCGCTGCTGCGCGACCCTGGCCGATGCCACCACCGAGCACCGCGAGACCAATCGCGATACCGGCACCGATCGCCGCCGCCGCTTGGGCACCGCCGCCAACGCCAGCGTCCGTCTGTGCGAAGGCACTGGAAGAGAACAGGGTGGTCAGCGCAACGGTGGCCAGAGCCACATTCTTCTTAGACATAATCATCGACTCCTTAGTGTGTCCCAGCAGCGAGGAGCTTTGCCTCGCAGAAACTTGATCGTGTACGGCGGTCTCAGAGAGAGTTCTTGGGGGCCGGGGGGCACCCCGACGGCGGCTGCTCCGTTTAGTGCGCTTCGTGCTCGGTCGCCAGCCCAATGTAGATGCAGGTGAGCAAGGTGAAGACCAGGGTCTGAATCAGGATGATCAGGCAGCCGAGGATCATCACCGGGATCGGAATGAGAGCCGCCACCAAGCTCAGAAAAATGCCGAGAATTAGGTGGTCGACCGACATGTTGAGCATGAGCCGAACGGCGAGGGTAATCGGCCGCACACACAGCGAAATGACTTCGATCGGAAACACCAACCACGCCAGGTACCAAGCCGGGCCGGCCAGGTGGGCGATGTACGAGAAGCCGTTGGTGGCCAGGCCGTACGCGTTGAAGCACACGAACACGACGATGGCGCAGCCGAGCGTGATGCTCAGGCTGCTGGTCGCAACAGGGAAACCCGGGATCAACGCGAGCACGTTCGAGAAGAACACGAACATCGCGGCCGTGCCGATCAGCGGGAAGTACTTCTTGGCGCGCTCCGCGTCCATGACGCTCTTGGCCAGGTCGTAGAAGTAGCTCAGGAACGCTTCCATGAACGTGCGCAGCGTGAGCCGATCTTCCGGCACGATAGCGTCATCGGGGTTCTGTAGGCGCGACCGAACACGGAACGCGATGCCCAGCACGAGCAACATCACGAAGAGTGCCGCGGCCATCGGCTCGAAGCTGCGCCAGCTGGGGGCCTCGTGCTTGATGACGCTCTCACCGAAGGCTTGCGCGTTCTGATCGAGGGTCTCGTGCATGTGCGCGAGAAGCAGCGTGAACCACGACGTATGCTCGGGCATTTCCT
>DATHOI010000065.1:0-3440 GCA_035485095.1 Polyangiaceae bacterium
ACCGTTTCCATCGCGGAGTCGCGAATCAGAGCGCTGAGCTCCTCGGCAAATGCTTCTACGCGACTGCGAATTCGATCACTGACTGAGTTCTTTGCCATGGCGGGTTTGATTATTCAGTGTGCGATCGCCTGTCAATACAGAACAGCACGAGCGTGTGTGGCAGTACTGGCCGCAAGTGAGTCAAATAGGTGCGATGCTCACCCAGTCATGGAAGTGGCGCGTTGCAGATCGCCCTTGCTTCGATTCGAGACCCATTGTGTAGGTTCGAAATACGAGCTGGCCGCGATACTCCTTCCTCGTCGTGAGTGAGCTCGGTGGGCGCCTGAAAGCCACAGCGCGTGGCCCGCGGGACACGGGCGAGCTCTCGGAAATATGCCTCGAATCGCCGAGATCCGCGGCTATCCCCCGTTGGCGTGAGGATTGCTGTGAACCTTTTTATCGGCTCGATGTCACACGGCTAGTGCCGTGAGCGATGGGCCGAGTGAGCCCGAGCACGCAAAAGGAGTTTAAAATGGCGATTTCCAAGCATGGTATTCGTACAGTGGCGTTGGCGATGAGTCTGATTGGCCTCTCGACCTCGGTCAGCGCTTTGGCCTGTGGTGGGGACTGGTTTCCGGAGGTTCAGATCGACCCACGTATTCACGGCGTACTAGAGGCCGAAAAGGCGTTGACTCGTGGCAACTACGTAGCAGCCGCGGGGAGCGTCGTGCGCATGATCCCGCACATCGAGACACTCAAAGGCTCGCACGACCCGCTGGTGTTGCGCGCGGAGCGGGTGCTTGCGGTCGCCGTTGAACGCTCGAACGGCACGCTTGCCCTGGAGCAAGAGGTCCCGAGCGAGGTGCTCAGTCACTGGCTCGGTAAGAGCCACGCGGATCACGACAAGAACATGGTCTGGTCGGTCGGGGCCCTGCGCCGCGAATTGTCCGCCAGGCCCGACGATCCCGGCGTCACGACCGACCTCGGCGAAGCGCTGTCCAAGGTCGACGGCGGCGCAGAGGAGGCCCGGACCCTGCTCGAATCCCTCGCCGCTCGGGATCTAGTAGCTACACCCGAGGGTTACAAAGCGCTCGCCGAGCTGCGTCTGCAGAAGGGTGACGAAGCCGGGCAGAAGCTGGCCATGAAGCGCTGTGAGAGCATGGCCTCGGTCGCCAAAGTGTGTGAGGCCGATACCCATCGGGCGAGCTGAAAGGCGCGGGCGGTGAGCATGCGGTCCTGGGCTCGGACTCTGTTACTGTTCGTGGCGGCGATGTGCGTCGCGTGTTCGCGGAGCACATCACTCGCGCCATCGCAGGCGCGGCTCGCGCCGCCGACTGCACAGGCAGCGCCAACCGAGCCCACGCGGCCCGTGGCGACATTACGCGGTGACGCCCGGCGCGGCCGTGAGCTGGTACAGCGCTTCGAGTGCAATCGCTGTCACGAGGGCACCGGTCTTGCCGACGCGCCGCTGGAGAAGAACTGCTTTTCCTGCCACGAACAAATCGCGCAGGGCACGTTCAAAGTCAGCGCCCAAGCCCTGGCCCGCTTTCGCCCGCACATTCTCGACGCCCGAGATGCGCCTTCTTTGACTGCGGCAGGCGCGCGCTTGCAGGCTTCCTGGCTGCGCGACTACCTGCTTTCCCCGCGCGATCTCCGGCCCAAACTGCTGCCCACCATGCCACGCCTGGCGTTGAGCCCCGAGCAAGCCTCGGACATTGCGGCATACCTGACGGCTGGCGCTGCGCCGGGCGTCGCGTTTTCGCCGAGCGAAGGCAACCCGAATCACGGCCGGGAGCTCATGGCACAGAAGGCCTGCGCGGGCTGTCATGCCTTCAGCGGAGTGCCGACCTTCGACAGCGGCGAAGCAGCGCCGGCCGAGAGCGAGCTTTCGCGCAGCGCGGCCCTCGCGCCCGACCTCCGCTTCACGCGCGAGCGCTTCCGTCGCGACGAGTTGCTCGGTTGGTTGCTCGACCCCAAAGGGATCAAGCCAGACACTCGCATGCCGAACTTCGATTTGTCGGTGGACGAGGCTCGAGACATCGCGGCTTACATTCTCGGTGCGGAGCTCGCCCCGGAGCAAACGTCCGCATTCGTGCGTTTGCCCGTCCTCGCGCGGCGTGTTTCGTTCGACGAGGTGAATGGCAGAGTGTTCTCGCGCACGTGTCATCATTGCCATACCGACGCGGACGCAGCCGGTGGGGATGGCGGGCCCGGAAACACCGGCGGTTTCGGCTTCGCGCCGCGCGGGGTCAGCTTCTCCTCACACGCCTCGATTCTGGCGGGTTACTTGGATGCCAACGGGCGGAGACGCAGCCTCTTCGAACCGGTCGCGGACGGCACTCCACGCTTGGTCGCGGCGCTCTTGGCGCGCCACGCGGAGGCTCGTCAAGCGCCCAATGAAGCGGTGCGTGGCATGCCGCTCGGTTTGCCTGCGCTGTCTGCGGAGGACATTCAATTGGTCGAGACTTGGGTCGTGGAGGGTAAGCCGTTGTAGACGCCGGCGCCCGGCCGCGACACCCTGTGCGCCGATGACATTCGATCTCAGCATTCGCGACGCGTGGGTGGTCGACGGTTCGGGCCAGCCTGCGCGTGTGTCGGACGTACACATCGAGGGTGGGCGCATCGCGCGCCTCGGGCCGGGGCCCAGCGGAAAACGCGAGATCGTCGCGGCCGGTCGCGCGCTGGCACCAGGTTTCGTGGACGTGCACGCGCACGACGACGCCGCGCTCCTGAGCTCGCCAGACATGCATTTCAAATTGCTGCAAGGCGTGACCAGCGTCGTCATCGGCAATTGTGGCTTCAGCCTGGCGCCGCTCGCTCCAGGCGGCGCGGAGCCACCGGGCAACGCCAGCCTGTTCCCGGGTTTCTCCGGTCGGTTTGCCGAGCTCGAAGACTATGCGCAGGCTTTCGCGAGTGCGCGCCCGGCGCTGAACGCCGTATCGTTGGTCGGCCACAACGCCATCCGTTCGCGCGTCGTGGGCAATGACGAGCGCGCTGCAACGCACTCGGAAATCATCGCGATGCGCGGGCTGCTCCAGCAAGCTCTCGAGCAAGGCGCGGCGGGTTTTTCGACCGGGCTGATCTATCGCCCGGGGCGCGTCGCGAGCACGGAGGAGATCATCGAGATCGCGCGGCCTCTCGCCAGCTTCGGTGCGCTGTACGCGACGCACATGCGCAGTGAAGGCGATCGCTTGCTGGAGTCGGTCGAGGAGACGCTGAGCGTCGCTCGCGCCGTGGGCTGTCGCGCGCAAATCTCTCACCACAAGGCCGGTGGTCGCCGCAATTGGGGCAAGGTGCGGACCTCGCTCGCGCGCGTCGACGCGGCCAATGCCGAGGGCGCCGACGTGACCCTCGACGCCTATCCGTACATCGCTGGCAGCGGGCCCATGATCGAATATTTCGATCTCGCCAAGGTGGACCTCGTGTTGGCCGAAGCCATTCAAATCGCGTCCTGCCCCGGC
>DATHOI010000066.1:0-9049 GCA_035485095.1 Polyangiaceae bacterium
CTGTGGCAGTGGCTGTTCGGCATGCCGGCCCGCGTGCACGCCTTCTGCGGGTTTGGCCGCTTCCACGATATAGAGGTCGAGGATCAAGTGACCGCATACCTCGAGTACGAGAGCGGCACGACAGGCGTATTCGTGACGACGACGGGTGAGGCGCCAGGCACGAATCGACTCGAGGTCGTGGGCGACATGGGCAAAGTCGTGCTCGACGGTGAGGGCTTGCGCGTCACCAAGAACGCCGTGTCGATGATGGAGTTCCTGAAAAATAGCCCGGACCGCTACGCGACTCCGCCTACGACGAGCGAACTGATTCCGCTGCTTCCAGGTGGGCCGTGGCACAACACGATCACCTCGAACTTCGTCAGCGCCATTTTAGACGGAGAGGCGCTGATCGCGCCCGCGGGCGAGGGCACGGCCAGCGTCGAGCTGTCGAACGCGATGATTTATTCCGGGCTCACCAAGCGAACCGTCGAGCTGCCGCTCGACGCCGAGCTGTACGCCGCGGAGCTCTCTCGGCTGGTGAAGGATTCGCGTTACGTGAAACCGGAGCTCGTGTCGGCAAAATCGGACGACATGGCCGGCTCGTTTCACTGACCCGCTGGCGAAAAACGCCGCTCGGCTCGAGCGAAAAAAAGTGGGACGTGTGCGTTGAGGGCCTCTTCTGCGACCTCAGCCTGAGGTTTTAGGAAAGGCTCTTAAACCCTCGGCTCTGGAGCCGTTCAGTGTGGTGCAACACCGCGCCCGCGCATGAACAGCTTTCTGGATCGATCAGCTTCGCATTCTCGTCCGCCTCTAGCACTTCGGACTTCGCCCGAATTCGTCGCAGACGAAGCGGACAGCGGCGTCTTTCAGCTTTCGGACTCCGCGGTGCTGCTGTTTGCTGGTGACCGTCTGGACTCGAGCCCGCTGCTGCGAGCGCTCGAAGGAGAAGGCTTCACGGGGGTGCGCGTCGCGGCCGCCGCGCATGTCGATGATTTGGCGTTCTTGCCGCGCTTCGCCATCATCGAGGCAAGCCTACCAGGGGCGCTCGATCTGCTGCGTCGCATCAACCTACCAGAGCCCACGATGCAGGTGTTGGGGTTGCTCGCGCCAGGTGACGCCGAGGGCGTCGCGCTTGCCGCAGGGGCCACGCTCGTCCTGCACTATCCGATCGAGATCGAGAGTGTCCTGCTTTGCCTACGCCGTTTTCGCGTACAAGACGCGCTCATCCGGCAGCCTCGCCACGTCTTCGACAAAGAGCGCGGCAGTGTGCCAGCGCCGATTCTCGAGTCGGTGTTGGCGACCATCGGTCACGAAATCGGCAATCCTTTGGCCGCAGCGTTGGCCAGCGTGGAATGCTTGCGCGACTCGGACTCGGCACCGCGCTTGAATGCGGAGGAGCGCAAAGGCGCCGTTGAAGATACGGCGCTGGCCTTGAAGCGGATTCAAGACGTGATGAACGCCGTGACATCTCTGGTTCGCGGCGCGTCGCCCACACTGGAGCGAGTCTCTCTGTGGGAGGTCGCCGAGCGCGCCCTGGACGCTCTCGACTCTGGCGCAACGCGCGTGGAACTGGCCGGCGACCGAAGTGTGCGCGGTTGGGCGTGCAGGCCGCTACTCGAGCAAGTCGTGGTCAATCTCGTCAAAAACGCGATCGACGCCACGCGCGATCAGCCGTCGGCGCACATCCTGGTGCGCGTGTATCGCGCCGGGCAGGAGGTACGCATTTCCGTGCGCGACAACGGACCTGGTGTGCCGAGCGCGTTGCGACAACGCATCTTCGACCCGTTCTTCAGCACGAAGGGAGAACGGGGCACTGGTTTGGGTTTGGTGTTGGTTCACCACGCGGTCGAGCGCATGGGCGGAACCGTGACACTCGGCCCTGGCAGCGTGGGCGCCGTGTTTCGCGTCAGGCTGCGCGGAGCCTGAGCTGCATGCCGGCGGGCGGGCTTCGAGGTTCTGGTGACGGTCTGAGCTGCTACTCGGCCAGGGCCTTCAAGAATCTCTCCCCGTAGTGTTCGAGCTTCGTCGGTCCGACCCCAGAGATCCCTAGCAGCTGCGCGCTGGTGCGCGGGCGGACGCTGGCCATCTCGAGCAGTGTGGCGTCGGAGAAGACTACGTAAGGCGGCACGCCGCGTTCGCGCGCGATCTCCTTACGCAGCCCGCGCAAACGATCGAAGAGTGATAGATCGGGGTCGAGCGCCGCGCTCGGTTCCGGCTTGTCGCGTCGGCGTTCGGCGCGCGCCATAGCTCGCTCTTCGGGACTCAGGCGAGCGGGCTTCTTGGAAAGAAGCTCGAAATTCTGACAAACGTCGCAGGACGTGCCGCAAGGAGCGAGCTGCTCGCCGAAATGATTGGCAAACTGCGCGTGGCGGCAGGTGCGCGTTTCGGCCATCCGAAACACTTCACGGCACTGCGAGCGCGTGCGCTCTGCTTGCGCGTCGTCGTCGCTGGCGTCGGCAAAGCGATCGTAGGCCTTGACCTCGGACCACGAGTACAAGAGCACGCAGTCACTCTCCAGGCCGTCACGGCCGGCGCGCCCGAGCTCTTGGTAGTAGCCTTCTATCGAGCGCGGCATGTCGTGATGCACGACGAAACGCACGTTGGATTTGTCGATGCCCATCCCAAACGCGATCGTCGCCACGACCACGTCGATCTCTTCGTTCTGAAAGGCGTCTTGAACGCGGGCGCGCACCGCGGCGTCGAGGCCCGCGTGATAGTGCCCGGCGCGCACGCCATTCTTTTTCAGGAACTCCGTCGTGCTCTCGACCGTCTTGCGCGACAAGCAGTAGATGATTCCGCTTTGCCCTGGTCGACTGCGGGCGATCGCAAGTGCTGCCTCGCGCGCGGTGCGCCCTAACGTGTCGCCTTTGGCAAACGCGTGCAGCCGCAGGTTTTTTCGGAAAAAGGAACCCCGGAAGCGCGCTGGCGAGCGCATGCCGAGCTGCTCGACGATGTCCGAGGTCACTTCGGGTGTTGCGGTCGCGGTTAGCGCCAGCACCGGCACCTGCGGAAATCGCTGCTTCAAGCCGGAGAGGTTGCGGTATGCCGGGCGAAAATCATGCCCCCAGTGGCTGATGCAATGCGCTTCATCGACCGCGATCAGGCTGAGCTTGATTTCACCGAGCGCGCGTCCGACTGACGCTTCCAACCCTTCCGGAGCGCAGTACAGGAGCTCGTAGCGGCCCGCGCGCAGCTCCGACACGCGCGCGCGCCGCTCGTCGGGTGAGAGCGTGGAGTTCAAGTACGTCGCGCGCACGCCGACTTCCGTCATGGCGTCGACTTGGTCCTTCATCAGCGCGATGAGCGGGGAGATGACCAAGGTCACGCCGCCCAAAATGCGCGCCGGGATCTGGTAAGTGATCGATTTGCCGGCGCCGGTCGGCATCACCCCGATGCAGTCTCGTCCGCTCAGTACGGTGTCGATGATCTCACGCTGGCCCGGTCGGAATGCGTCGTAGCCGAAGGCCTCTTTCAACACCGCGCACGGGTCGCTCTCCTTATGCGCGACGGCACCCTCAGCGAGCAGGGAAGCGATTCTCTTCAGCATCTCGAGCAGGTCGGGCGAAAATGCGTTCGGGTTGCGCTTCCACGCCAAACGCAGCTCGGAAAGCTCTGCCTCGCAGGCGCGTTGCTCGCCGACGGACAGCGTGCCGCCGACTTTGTCGGCCAGGGCCGTGGCTGCCTCGCGCACTGAATCGAGTGTCATTGCGCTCAAAATAGGGGTCCGCGCAAATCGACGGGTCCGTCGGGCCAAGGCCGGTCAGCCAGTGCTCGCACCAAGGCAGAGGGGTGTGGCGCTACCTCGACGCGTTGCGTGGCCGGGTCGAGTCGCGCGATCGTCGCGCTGATCGGTCGATAGCCGCTCGACCCGTAAATCTTCGAGTCCCCGAACAGGACCGCAAAGAGGACGCCTCGCTCGAGCAAGCCGTGGTGTGCCTCTTCCAGTAGCCGGTGAACGTGGCCACGTCCGCGCTGCTCGGGACGCACACAGACCTCGGCCATGCCGCCGACCGCCACGTCCGCCCCGCCGACGCCGACGACCTTTTCGTGCACGGCGAGGTGCGCCACGAGCTGGCCTTCGACGGAGCGCAGAATGTAGCGGTGTCGCGGCAATTCCTGCGCGTAGCGCCGCTCGCGAAAAAAAGCGTTGTGCGGCTGGTCGAAGCAGCCGCTGATGAGCTCGATCAGCTCACGATCGAGCGCCGTTGAGACGTCCGGCTCTCGAACGTGCTCGAGGCGCAGAGTAGAGTCGGCTCGGGGCATGCGGCGCGCGCATTCTGCGCTGGAAAGACCACGTTCGCCAATCGCGAAGTCCCGGAATCAGTCGCGGCCGCGCTTCACGCTGCGTAGCCGCGTGCCGTATTCGACCGAGAGCCGGATCTCGTCGGCCGCGATGTCGTCCGGAAAAAAGGCTCCGGAGATTTTTGCTGAGCCGAGGCTCGCGCCTTCGAGCAGCGCTTGCCGCAGGTCGACGCCGCGCAAATCTGCGTCGCGAAAGTACGCGTCCCGAAGATCGAGGCCGTGCGCGTCGAGTCCTCGCAGGTCCGAGCCGCGAAACGTGCAGCCGCGAAAGTCGCAGCTTTTCTCGGCCTCGCGCTTTTCGTTGAACGAGGCGACTTCCTCATTTCGGAGCAACTTGTATAGGGGGTCCGAGCTACGCTTGGGGTCGGTCATGGTTGCAGGAAAAAGGCTTCGAACTGCGCTACGGGTGCTCGAAAGCGGAACTTAAGCGTGCACGGGCCGACGCATACAGCGGTGTAAGTGGAAAACCTCCAAGTGTTTCACCACGTTGGCGGCTGCACACATCGATTTTTCGGCCGCTGTTGCTATACTCGGAGCTTCACTCCGAGGGAGTCTTAGTCAGTGAAACCAAGTCGCTTCAGCCACTGGCTCCGCGTGAGCCTCCTGCTTGGTCTGTGCTCGTTTACCGCCTACGCCTGTGGTGGCTCGCAGTTCTCTGCTACCGGCGGCGGAGGCTCCGGTGCAGCGGACGCGGGGATCACGGGCGACTCGAGCTCGGGTGGCTCGAGCAGTGCGCCGCCCAAAGCTTGCAGCGGACCGGAAGACTGCGATGACGGTGACCCCTGCACCGTCGACCAATGTGGGGCGGACGGCACGTGCAAGAGCGCGCCCAAGTGCGACGCGACCCAAAAATGCTGCGCAGGCAGCTGCGGGGAGTGCTGCGACAAGACCGATTGCGACGACGGTGTGCAGTGCACGGATGACGACTGCTTTGCTGGAGCGTGCACTCACGCGCCCGATGACGCGACGTGCGGGACCGCCCAATATTGCGCGGTCGGCTCGGGTTGTCGGAACAAAGAGGTGTGCGCGGCGGCCACGGCCAGTACCGACTGTGACGACATGGATCCGTGCACTACGGACGCCTGCACCAACAATTTGTGCGAGCACACCGCGACCGATTGCGGGACCGGCTCGCTGTGCTGCGCGGGTGTTGGTTGCGCGGAGTGCTGTGAGGACTCGCAATGCAACGACATGAATCCGTGCACGACCGATCAGTGCGTTGCCGGCAAGTGTCAGCATCCCGCGACGTGCAACGGCACGACCGCGACCTGTTGCGCCAGCGCGGACGGGAGCTCGGCCACGTGTGCGTCTTCTTGTTGCTCCGCGAAGGATTGCGACGATCAGCAACTGTGCACGAAAGACTCGTGCGCGGCTGGTGTGTGCGCGCATGAGCCAGACACCACCGTCTGCGCGGCGGGCACGACCTGCAACTCGACCACGCAGACGTGCGTGCAAACCGCGCAATGTGCCAAGGACAGTGATTGCCCCAACAGCGACCCGTGCTCGACAGTGAGCTGCGTCAATGGCAAGTGCTCGTCGCCGAGCGGCTGCGCGAGTGGCAAATGCTGCGCCGGCGTCGGCTGCGCCGCCTGCTGCGCGGACACGGATTGCGACGACTTGATCGCGTGCACTACGGACGCCTGTTCGAACGGAACCTGCACGCACACTCCGAATAATGCAGCGTGTGGCACGGGCCTGACCTGCGACCCGAGCAACGGCGGCTGCATTCAGTGCAAGGGCGACTCGGACTGCAATGACAACAGCAATTGCACGACGGATACCTGTGATCTCACGGCGCACAAATGCGTGCACACGTCGACTTGCGCGGGCAGCACGCCTTTGTGCTGCGGCACCAGTTGTGCTGGCTGTTGCGTAGACAGCGACTGCTACACCAGCGGTGGCATCACCACGGCCGCTACGCCCGTCATTGGGACCAAGTGCACGCAGAACTACTGCAGCGCGGGCAGTTGTATGACGCGCGCGGTCGCCTGCAGCGGCACCGTCGCCAGTTCGTGCTGTGCCAATGGCTCGGGTTGCTGTGGTGGCATCCAACCCGAGTGAGTGCAGTGAGCGCTCACAGTGTCGTCTTGAACAGCAACGCGCGGTAGTAAGCCAGCTCCGCGATTGAATTCTTGATGTCGACCAGCGCGTCGTGCTCTCCGAGCGTCGGTTTGGGGAACACGCCAGCATCGCCGTACCAAAGCTTCGCCAAGATCTTCAGCGACGTCACGTCGACCGTGCGATAGCTCAGGTAGCCGCTCAAGCCGGGCATCCACCGGTCCACGAAGCGCTTGTCTTGCCCGATGCTGTTCCCGCACAAAATAGCCTGAAACCCACACCAGCCTGTCACGCGCTCGAGCAGCTTTCGCTCTGCTGCGCCCAGATCTATTTTCGATGCGCGGACGCGCGCGGTCAGCCCGGTGGTCTCGTGCATGTCGCGCACGAAGGGGGTCATGGCGCGCAGTGCTTCCTCCGGCTGCCAAATGTCGCACACGAACTCTTCGAGTGGCTGAAGGTTTGCGTTGGTGATGATCAGTGCAGCTTGCAGGATGACGTCAGTCTGCGCGTCGAGGCCCGTCATTTCGAGATCGAGCCAAGCCAGATTTCCGTCCTGCTGTGTTCGTACGATGCGGTCGCGCATGTGCCCCTTGTGCTTGATCGTTGAGAAAATGGCCGAGAAAAGCCTACGGCCGAGGCTTCTCTCTGGTCTTTGGTAAGACGATGATGGGGTCCTTCTTGCGTCCCCGGTACACCACGAGTGTCTTCCCGATCACCTGAGCCACGGTGGATCGTGTGCGCTTCTCGATCTCGGGTGCGAGATCCACCACTGACGCTTCTTCGTTACCCGTGACCTTGATCTTGATGAGCTCGTGAGTCTGGAGCGCTCCCTCGATCGCCGTCAGCACCGCGTCGGTCAGCCCGCCGTGGCCGATGTGCACGACTGGTTTGAGCGGATGCGCGAGCGCGCGCAGAAAACTGCGCTGTTTGCCGGTGAGTACAGAAGAGTCGCGTGGCGGCGTCACGCCCGCCTCTTAGCCCAAAACGGCTCTCGGCACGAATCATAAGTATTTGGCGCAGTCCACCGCAGGCGTGCCTGGATGTTTCGGCATTTTCTGGCCTGGGCGTCCGAGCTTCGCGCGGCGTGCCCGGCTCGAGTCTTCAATCGCACGGGCACAGCCGCCGACCTTAGTGTTCAGATCGGTGATCAGTGCGGGCATTTCGACCGCACTGACTCACTCGTGCTATCCGGTTAGGGGCGTTTCCGCGCCGAAGCTCAGGGCAACCAGGTTAGCGTGCTGCCCGCGACAGAACCGTTCTGAAGCGCCAGCGCGCTCGCATTGCTAGTGAAGTCCCAAGGACCAATCGCGTCTCCGGTTGCGGTGATCGAGTCGATATGGATCGTCGAAGTGACCCAAGGGCCCGTTGTCCCGGCTGGCAGAATCTGGACGGTGACGGACGTAACGACGCTCGCGTCGAAAGTGCCGGAGCTCACCACGGCTAGCGTCATGTCTTGCATGCCGACCGAGCAGTTCGAGATGTTGTTGAACGTCTTGTAGAAGGCGCCAAAGTCGCCCGCAAAGGTCTGGGCACTGCCGTCTTGCACGAAGATTTGCAAGGCGCTGTTCGCGTCGCCAGAAACCACGCAGGCGCGAAGCGTCAGCGTAACGCCCGTTAGATTGGTGGCATTGATCCCGATCTGAACACTGGTTTGGTCTGCCACCAAGGCCAAGGGTGAAGTTACAACCGCGCAGCCGCCGCACGGCTCCGTGCCAGTCGCGCCAGCCTCTCCCGTTGCGCCACCTTCGTCAGCAGCACCCGCGAGACCCCCCGTGCCAGCGGTTGCGCCGCCGGAGCCTGCTGTCGCGCCGCCGGAGCCTGCTGTCGCGCCGCCGGAGCCCGCAGCCGCGCCACCCGAACCTGCACTGGCACCGCCGGAGCCCGCAGCCGCGCCCCCGGTGCCGGTGCCTGCTTGGCCTGCTGCCGCGCCGCCTTGACCTGCGCTCGACGTACCACCGGAGCCGGCGGTCCCGGGCGAACTATCGTCGCTGCTCGAGCAGCTCGGCGCGAGCGCCGTCAAAGAAACGAGGGCGATCACGGCCACAAGCGAGCTCGTATTGTATTTGAGTTTCATGGTTTACCTCTGCAGTAGTGTTTTTCGGAATCGGTCGCGGCGGTTCAATTCGCGGTAGCCGCGCGCGGCCCACCGCAATGCTTCGACGCCCGCCGACAGCAACAGAACCACCGCTCCGCCTGGTACCGGTACCAGCTCCGGGTGTCTATGCTCGAGAGTGGTCCCCGACGCACAATTATGGCCGCATCAGGTCGTGTCTGTAAAAATCTGGTGAAAATGGCCGAATCAACCGAAAGGCCAATACTCCAGCGGCCTCTCAGTCGAGCAAATCCGCCTCGCCGCGTGCTGTGGCATGCTCGGCGGCTGGAGCAAGAGAACGTGCGCATTCTGTATGGTGTCGTCGGCGAAGGCATGGGTCATGCGACGCGCAGCCGCGTCGTCTTGGAGCATTTGTTGCGTGCGGGGCACGAGGTGCGCGTGGTCGTGTCGGGACGCGCGCACCGCTTCTTGGTCGACCGCCTGACGGGTTACCCGAACGTGAGCATCGAGGAAATTCATGGCCTCACGCTCAGCTACTTCGGCAACGCGCTGGATCGCTCGAAGAGCTTGTTCGAAAATCTGCGCAAAGCTCCCAAAGGCATTCGCAAGAACGTCAAAGTTTACCGAAAGGTGGCCGAGAGCGGCTTTCTGCCGGAG
>DATHOI010000067.1:0-3167 GCA_035485095.1 Polyangiaceae bacterium
TGGGCCCGGCACTCGATTGGACACGTTTTCGGGTGCGCCAACTGCAACGCTGCGACCCCACGGAAGCGTGTGTCGATCTGGATTCGAGCAGTTACGGGCACGGCGTGGGGTTCACGACGCTCTCGGTGCGCTTGACGCTCAGTATCGGCCCTGGACTCTGATCCGAGCGGCAGCGGAGGTCGTGTAGACTCGGCCGCGATGCGCGAGCTCGAAACGTTGTCGTTGGATCGCACGCTGCGCGACGCTGCCCGCGACATCGATCGCCGAACGGCGACGCAGGAGCCGCTCGCCGAGACGCTACCGAAAGTCCTGTTCGACGAAGAGACCCTGGCCTGGCTCCGAGAATTGCGCGGCAAGGATCCGCTCGCCGAGGCGCTCGAGCGCTGGCTATTGCGCGTGCGCGAGCACGCGCAGCTCGAAGCGAGACGCGCGGAGCTGACGCGAGCGCATCGCATTCAACTGCATGCCATCGTCGAACCGGAGCAAACTCGGCTCTCGCTTTCGGATCAGTTGCGCCTGAGCCTCGCGCGGCCGCAACAGCGTGCGGCCTACCTGCGGAGTTACTTTGCGTCGTCGGCCGACCTCGCTGAGCTCGTCAGCCGACTCTGGGAGGAGCGCCAGCTGTTCGCCGACCAGCTCGGCGCACCACTTGATTCCTTCGAGCTGGCCAGCACCGCGCTCGCGCCCACAGCGCGCAATTTTCTAGCCGAAACCCGTGCCGCCTACGAAACGCTCGACGTGCGCGATCCCGAGCGCTTGGTGACGGTCTTGCTGGCCGAATCTGCGGAACAGGGCTGGCCTGCCCGCTTGTCGCTGCGCACGGTCAGCGAGCTCTTACCCGATCCGTCGTGGCTCACGGGCCTTCGCTTACGCCCCTTTTCGCTGCCAGTGGCACGAAGCGGAAGCAGCTTTCTTCTGGCTCTGGCCGGGCTCGGGCGCGCGGTCGCCGACGCTGCGAGCGCCGCACGCTCACCGTTCGTGCTCGCGCGCGACGTCTTCGACCTCGAGCGCCAGCGGGTCGGCGCGTTGTTCGGGTTGCTGCCTATATCAGCAACCTTCACCGAGCGACGACTGGGGGCCGGCTCGAGCCAGGCGCGTGATCATCTCCGAGCGCTGGCCCGGGCGGTGCTCGCTGATGCGCGTGTAGCGGCGTTTCGCGTCTTGCTGCGAGAGCTCTTGGCGGCCGGCACTGGAGCCGTCCGCCGAGAGCTCGCCGAATTGAGTCACGGCGCGCTCGGCTTCGAGCTACCGCGGGAGGTCGCGGGCGCGTTCATTCGGGTTCGTCCGCGCGATTCGCAGCGCTTCGCCGGCCTGTTGCTGGCCGCGTCACGACAAGAAGCGCTCGTCGAAGCGCACGACGACGATTGGTTTCGCAATCCCCGAGCGATTCGCGAAATCCGCGCCGAGTTGGACGAACCCCGAGCCAGCAACCCGAGCGCCGATGCGCTGTCGGCCGGCCTCGAAGCGTTCCGCGCCCGCATCGAGCCGCTGCTTTAAGCGCCAAATAACGCGTCAGAAGGAATCGGCTTCGTTCTGCGTGAGTCCACTCGAATCCAGGTGGTACGTGAAGCCGAAGACGATCGCTGTCACCGGTTCCCCAGTCACCACACGTCGAATCGCGATCTCGGCACCAAACATGGTGTCGACGTAACCGAGCCCGCCGCTCAAGGAGTGGCTCTTCGCGCCGTCGTCGTAACGGTAGCCGGCGCGCAGCGGGAAGTGATCGCCCAGCAAGACCTCGCCGCCGGCCATCGCGCGCACCGTCGTCTTGTCGTAAGTCGTGAAGTCCCCGGCCACGTCGGCTTCGAGACTGAACAGGTCCTTGCCGAAGCCGATGCCGCCCGCGACGCCCGTCGGCTGAAAGCCGTTGCCCGGGTTGTTCAAGTTCGTGCCCACGATGGACAACGAAAGCCCGTCGGTCGGCTTGAAGGTCGCTCCCGCATCGAACGAGACGCCACGCACTATCTTGTCACCGGCCAGCCCGCTCGACGCGAGGCTCGCGCCGAGTGGGCCCTCGCCATTTTGGCTCAGCATCAAGTAGCGGCCCGCGACGCCCATGTAGAACTTGTCGGAGAACGGATAGGACAGCGCAAAGCGAATGTCCGTCCAACGCCGATCGATGCCGTCGGTATCTTGCGTGTTGTACGTGGCGCCCACACCACCCGCGAGGCGCGAGCTCGAGCCCACTGAATCCACCGCCGCGGCGCCGTAGCTCTGACGGCCAGATTCAGGCCAAATCTGCGCCAAAGCCGTCAGATGATAGACACGCGCTGTCGACATGTTCGCCGGGTTGTCGAAGAGTGCCTCGGTCGAGCTGCTGAGCGCACGCACCGCGCCGTTGGTCGCGGTGATGCGCGGCGTTTCGATCTCCTGATAGTTGTAACCAACCTCGGGAGGCACCGTGCTCTTGTCGGCGCGCGCGACGCGCGCGAACGACGCGAACGCGACGCACACGAGAGCCACATGCGCGAGTCGCGCTCGTTTCAGCGACTCGAATCGATGACGACTTGTTCGCACGTGCTGGAAGCAAACGCTCTGCATCTCGTTCTTATTCGCGTTGTCGTTACCCTCGAGCGCAACGCTCGGCCAACTTCTCGGTGCGTGATCGCAAGAAAATCGCGTACGGCCGTTCGGCCAGGTCAAGTTTCCTGCGGTTGCCTCTTGACGCGCCAAACACCGAAAGTTTCGCGCCATCGAAGTGACACCGCGCGCGCGCGGATGGATTCTCTTCTCTGTCTGCGAGGTTACTGATCACGCTCTGACGCGCGTCTCCGCAAATGGCGCAGAGCACGCGCGAGCTATGTTACGATTGGGCGTCTATTTAGCGGCCGTTCGTATTTTGAAAATCTTGGGATTGAACTTTGAATGAGGTCGGTGCTAGCTGCCCCCCCGTTGTCGCTCGGAGCTCACAGGCTCCGATGAGAGAGTCGAGCGCGGCGGTTCGTTGTGCGATGGAGAACCCAAGCAGCGCCCGCTCGAATGCGTCAGAATCAGGTTGGGGCACCGGCAGACGCCGGATAGACCTGATCGCTTCCAAAGGCTCTCCCTGTCCACAGACCTGTGGATAAGTTGGGGAATTTTTTCTCGTGACGATCGAAACCCCTTATATTCATACTGTGGAAGCCTCACTCTCAGCCCCTGGGGAGCGTCTGTGGACAGACGCCCTC
>DATHOI010000068.1:0-27376 GCA_035485095.1 Polyangiaceae bacterium
AGCAGAATTGGTCGGTCGGCGCGTTGCCTGATCGGAATCGGCCCTCGAGGATCGCAGCATGACTCCCATCGAACGAGCTTGGCGTGGCACCAAAAACGATTGGCGGCTGCACGCATTGAGCGTGTTTTCCGTGGCGGTAGCGTTCGTGTGTCTGGCCTCGGCGCTGCTCGTCGTCGTCAACGTGAGCCACGTGCGTGATCGTTGGGCGAGCACGGGGCGCGCGTCCGTGTACCTAAAAAAGGGCGCCGATCGCGAACAAATCGCGACCATCGAGCGCGCTCTCCGCGCCAGCACCGGCGTCAGTGACGTGAAATACGTGTCGAGCGAGGACGCGCGCCACGACATGACGGGTCAAAGCGACGATCCGATCATCGATGCTCTGCCCACCGAGGCATTTCCGGCTTCCATCGAAGTCATGGTGCAGAGCGAGGTTGCCGCGGGACGGCTCGATCAGCTCGCGTCCCAGCTGGGTGCATTGCCGGCCGTGGAACGCGTGGAAACGTACGCCGCGTGGAGCGACCGTTTGGCGTCGCTGTTGGCCGGCGGCGTGACGGCCTCGGGTCTTCTCGCTTTGGTCGTGCTCGCCGCCGTAATCAGCGTCGTGTCTTCGACGATTCGGCTCGCGCTGCAGCGCCGTCGCATCGAGGTCGAGGTGCTGAAGCTCGTCGGCGCGACGGACGACTACGTGCGCCGCCCGTACGTGGTCGAAGGCGCCGTACAAGGTGCGCTCGGCGCGACGCTCGCGTTGCTGCTCCTCGGAAGCTTGTTTGCGATCGTGCAAAGTCACTTTGATTCGAGCTTTGCGACGTTGATTGGCATGACGCCTTCGTTCCTGCCTTGGTCGGTCGCGGTCGGTTTGGTTGGCGCCGGCGCGGTGCTCGGTGCGCTCGCGGCGTTACTCAGCGTGCGCAGGTTGCTCAGCGTATGAAGCCGCGCTGGTCTTCGTTCATCGGTTCGATGCTGATCGCGGCGAGTGCGGCCGCGTTGAGTCCGGCAGCAGAAGTCGCGCAGAACACACCCGAGCCCGCTGAACCGTCGAAGCGCGACCTGGGCGGTGACGCGGAACGGCGCTTGAGCGAGTTCACACGCGAGACGCAAGCCGGCAAGCTCGAGCTGGAAAGATTGGGCAAGGACGCGGATGCAGCGCACGCTCGCATGGTCTCTCGCGGCCGAGTGTACGTGCGCTTGGCCAAGGCCGGCTTGCTCCCGGTGGGGGGCGGCTTCGATGCGTTCGTCGAGCATGCCGTGCACCTCGAGCGCTTGCGCAACGCGATCGGTCGTGATGTGTCGCTCGAGCGCGAGCTCAGTGCCGCGCGCGTGTCGCTCGGTCGAAAGCTGATGGATCTCGAAACGCGACGCGCGGCACTCGAGGTCGAAGTGCAAGCAATGAGCACAGCGCAGACGGCGCTGCTCTCGGAACAAGATCGCGCTGACGCTTTTACGCGCGCGTTTTCGAGCAGCGTGGGCTCGGCTCATACCGCGGTCTATGGAGCTGGCGTCGGTCCGGGCGATCCTGCGGCTGCGAGCGGTGGATTTGCGAGCCTCAAGGGTCGCTTACCCTTCCCTCTCACCGGTCGCAGCGAGATTCGCAGCGCGCGCAGACCTGGCTCCGAAGGTCCAGGTCTGGAGATGTTTGCGCCGAGCGGCTCGGTCGTGCGGGCGGTACACGCTGGCCGCGTGGCGTTCGCTGACTCATATGCCGCTTATGGTCGCACGGTGATTCTCGATCACGGCGCTGGTTACTACACAGTGAGCGCTAACCTCGGATCCATCGAGGTAAAGGTCGGTGATGATGTGCCGTTCGGCTCGCGCATCGGTACGGTCGGTGACGACAACGGCGACACTGCGGCGCGTTTGTACTTCGAGATTCGCATCGGCACGAACACAGTGGCGCCGGCCGACTGGTTTGGGATTTGAGCGGCGGCTGGCTCGCTGGGCGCGGTCCTGCTACTCCTTGTAAGGATGGTCGGATTTCGGTTTGGGGTTTGGGTGGCGGGTGGTGTGTGTGCGGCGCTGGTCGTGCTGTCGTCGACGCGACTCGCGCGAGCGCAGTCGACAGCGAGTTTTCCGGCGCCGCCGAGCGCGCCTAGTTCGCCGCCAAGCGTCGCGCGTTTGCCCGTAGCTCCAGTGCCGCCAGCGGCGGTACCAACGCCCTTACCGGTCGCGCCCGCTACCGACACCACGACCGATAGCCGTTACCCGGTGCTCCAAAGCCCAGCGTTGCCGAGCGCGGCTGCACTGCCGAGCTCGGCTGGGGTTGGTTTCTATCCGGCGCTTCTTCCGTATCACGACGGGTTGCCGGTCCCCGCGGGCTATCGCGTCGAGCACCGTTCAGCGAATGGGCTGATCGCGGGGGGGTTAGTCACGATGATCGTTGCTTACGGCGCCGCGCTCGCCGTTGGCGTCGGTGACAATTTCAAAGACGGTACCGGCTGGACCGTGCTGCCGGTGATCGGACCGTGGGCTGCGATCGGAGCTCGCTCGTTTCACTGTGCCAACGACCCGCTGCAGGCAAACGCCTGTGTAAAAGACGCGTTCAGCGAGGTGCAAACGATCGCGATTCTGTCTGCGGACGCCGTGGTGCAGGCGACCGGAGCGGTGCTGTTCCTGGCTGGTCTTGGGAGTGGTGAGGATGAGCTCGTGCGCTCCGACGCTCAGGCCGGCGTGCGGGTCACGCCGCGAGCGGTCGGGGCGACCGGTTTTGGCATCGGCTTCGACGGTCGTTTCTAAAGCCTCGGGGCGATACCCTTCTGCGCAACCGGAGGGTTGGCGAAGCCGACGAGGTGGGGCGGGCGCCAACGCGACCGCTAACCAGGGAGAGCTCGAGATGACCACCAGTATCGGAGTCGACGGTCCGCCGACCGGCGTTCTTGCCACTGTCACTGCGCCGCGGGTAACACCTGCGCCCGCGCGCCCTTTTCAGCAGGTACTGAGCGCGAGCTCGGCTGCCATCGTCAATGGCGCGGAGGCTGCCATGAGCCGTCTGCCCGGCGGCCCCGTCCTAGCTGCTGCGATGCGCCCGACGAACGGTGCGCTGCCTTTGTCGAGCGGCGCCGCGCTCAACCGCCCGGAAGGCCCGACTGGCACGGCAAGCGCCACGGGGACCGGGGTTCCAGGCCTCACGGGGAGCACGAGCAGCGGGGATCCAAGCATGGACCAAATGATGACTCAGGACGCTGATCAGAATCTCTACTACCTGAAGTTGCAGGAGCAGATGAGCGAAGAAAGTCGCAGTTATTCCGCGATTTCCAACGTCTTGAAGGCGCGCCACGACACGATGAAGAACGCCATCGGCAATATCCGGTGAGGCCGCTTCGTTCCGGCTGTCGTCCAAATATGCTAGGAAATATTTAGGATCGCCCATGGGAATCGACGGCATTGGCAAACCTCCCGGCGCTTCGATCGGAAGCCTGGGCGGCGTACAAGGTAGCGAAGCGCCGCGGGCGACGGAGCCCTTCGCGGTCGATCGCGCGACCGCGTCAGCGCCGAGTGAACGCGTCAGCGCCGCGCTGTCGAGCTTGCAGCGCGGCGAGCTGTCGCTCGATCAGTATTTGGATGGTCGAGTCACTGACGCGACCATCCACCTCGCGGGAAAAATTAGCCCCGAGCAGCTCGATTTCGTGAAGCAATCGCTGCGTGAGCAGTTGGCGACCGATCCCGTCTTGGTCGAGCTGGTACAACGCACCACCGGGTCGTCGTCTTCTTCCGAGCTCCGTTGATTCGCGCGTGCGCGTCTCTGCAGCCGAGGCAGGCGCGGAGGCGGGCATGAACGGTTCGCGCCCGTCGTCGCTCGCGGCTGACCTCGCCGTGCTCGGCGAGCTTAGTGGCTTCTTATTCGTCGATAAACCCGCAGGATTACAGACCGAGCCGGACAGAAGCCACACGGACACGCTCGTCTCGCGCATTGCGGCGCAGCGTGGTCTGCCAATTTCGCAGATCCACGCGCTGTCACGGCTCGATACCGGGGTGAGCGGCGTCGTGACGCTGGGACTCACCCGCGAAGCGCGGCGTCTCGCGACGGAGCTTCGCGACAGTGGCCAATTCCGGCGCCGCTATTTGGCGATCGCCACGGGACACCCGACCGAGCGCGCTGGCGCCTGGTTGGAGAGCATCGGTCGCGCTTCGGGCAGCTTGCGTCGTGTGGGCGGCCGCGATCCGGAGCTCGCGCGCACCGACTTCGCGCTGATCGCAAGCTCGCCGATTGGCAAAGGAGGCAATCCACAGCAGCTGCACCTGCTGGCGTTGGCGCCCCGAACGGGACGCACCCACCAACTGCGTGTGCACGCTGCAGCGCACGGCCTGCCGCTGCTCGGTGACCGCGCGTATGGCGGGGTGGTGCGCTTGATCTCGGGAGCGGGCAGCGTGAGCTCGTTCGAGCGCATCGCGCTCCACGCGGCCTGGGTCGAGCTACCGCTGCCCGAGCGGCGCCGGATCAAAGCTGCGATTCCGCCGGAATTGTCCGAGATTTGGCGTACATTTGGTGGCGACGACGAAGCGTTCGCGAGCGCGCTCGAGGCGTCGGTCGGCGACTGAGCGCGACGCTCGAGTTCGGTGGTATAGCGCCGTCAGTGACCCTCGTTCGCGCTAGCTTCGTGCTCAGTCTCGTGGTGGCGTGTGCGTCTGGCCACTACGCGACCGTCGATCCCGGGCATGCCGCGTTCGTGATTCCGCATCACATCGCCGAGGGCAAGGGTGAAGGCGAGGACCTACCTGCCGACGCCGGGCCGCCCCAAGAACAACAGCTCCCTGCGCCGCCGCTGCCTGGCTCCGTGCCGGATCCAGCGCCGCTCGCGCTGCGCGAGCAGTGGCAATATGCGCTCCTCTATCAGGGCGGAGAAGTGACGGTTGAGCACGTCGAAAAGCGCACTTCGCCCAAGCCGGTCACGACGCTGCGGCACATGGGTCGTTTCGCGCTCGAATTGTGGATTGGCCATGAGCTGGTCGATCGCGTGCGCTTCGATTTTCCGTTGATTGCAGCCGAGGAAACACCGGCCACCGGCCGTCGCCCGCTGCACGACGCGCCGAGCCTCGGCCCGCACGCAATTGCGCGCATCAGCGTGTTGCTACCGGCGAGCCCGCGCGCGACCCGCTTGGTGCTGGTCGATCGGGCTAGCGGAAAGTTGCAGGATCTGCCTTGGCCTCCGGACCGGGAGCCGAGTGTCGCCGCGAGCGTGGCGAGTCCGGCGAATCCAGCGGCCGGCACAAGCCCGCCACCGTCGCCGAGCTCAGCCAAGCCGTAAGGCGCTGTCTGAGCGCAACGGCTCTGCTTTTCGGCGCGGCTAGCGTTCGCGCTCGACTTCGGATAGCCCTGTCATTCCGATGAAGTGTGAAGCTTGTCAGCACGAGAACATCGCCGGCGCTCGCTTCTGCGCCAACTGTGGCGCGCTGATGCCAGCCGTCAGCGAGCCTGGGGCCGACCCGATGATCGGGCAGCTCATCGGTGGCCGATACCGCGTCACGGGCGTGCTCGGCGAAGGCGGCATGGGCATCGTCTATGTCGGCGAACAGCAAATGGGCTCGACCGTGCGCAAGGTCGCGATCAAGACCTTGCACGCGCATTTGTCGAAGGACCCGTCGGTGCTCGCGCGCTTCCATCGCGAGTGCGGCACGGTGGCGCAACTCGAGCACCCGAACACGATCAAGTTTTACGACTTCGGCTCGACGGCAGACGGCACTTTGTACATCGCGATGGAGTTCGTGGCGGGGCACTCGCTCGCTGACATCATCCAACACGGGCCGCTTTCGCCGGAGCGTGTGACCAAGATCATGCGCCAAATTTGCGGTGCGCTCGATGAGGCGCACATGCAGGGCATCATCCATCGCGATCTGAAGCCGGAGAACATCGTTCTCACGGATCGCGCTGGTGAGACGGACTTCGTGAAGGTCCTGGATTTCGGGATCGCGGCGCGCACCGAGTCAGCGGACGCACAGAAGGGACAGAAGCTCACTCAACAGGGCATGGTGCTGGGCACCCCGCCGTACATGAGCCCCGAGCAATTCACTGGCAAAGCGCTTGATTCGCGCAGCGACATCTATTCGCTAGGCGTCATGGCTTACGAAATGCTCGTGAGTCGCTTGCCGTTCGACGCAGACACACCTTGGCAGTGGGCGACGCAGCACATGAGCGCGCAGCCGATCGCTTTCGAGGTATCGGCGCCTTCGAAGAATTTCCCCGAAGGCATGCGCAAGGCAATCTTGCGCGCACTGTCGAAGAATCGCGAAGATCGCCAACCGACCGCGCGTGAGTTTTTCGCCGAGCTCTCGGACGGCGGCCGCATGACGGTTGAATCGCACCACGACAGCAACCCCGGCGGGTCGAGCGGCACTTCGGCGATGGCGCAAGTTCCGAACTATCTACCGCCACCAGCGCCGATGATGGGTCCGCCCATGATGGGCGCGCCGATGGGCCCACCGATCGCGGCGGTGGTCCCGCCAGCGCCGATGGGTGGTCGCGGCAATCAAAGCGGAGGCGGCAAAGGGCTCGTGATTGGACTTGGCGTGGTCGGCGGTGTGTTGCTGATCGCGATTGCCGTGCTTGCGGCGCGCTCGATGACCGCGCAGAAGGATGCGCCGGTCGAGCCATTGCCGACCGACACCAGCGCCGCGCCGACGCCGGTGCAACCGGTCGCCGTGCCGACGGCCGTCGAGTCGAGTGCGCCCACGCCCACCGCGGAACGCGCCACTGCTGAGCCGGCCAAAGTCGCTACTGCCGCGAAGCCCGCCACGCCGGCTCCGTCGCAGGCTTGCACTGCCTGCATGGCGGACGCGAACCAGGGCAACATTTCCGGTGCCGCTGCGAATTTCTCCCGCTGCGCGGACGCGACGAAGAAGGCCGAATGCACGCAAACCGTGAAGAACAGTGCGCCGCAAGCCGTGAAGACGGCCGCCCTGAATGGTAATTGCGCGCAGGCCAAAGCGATGATCGCGGCGGCTCAGGGCATGGGCGCCGGCAGCGGCAAGCTGATTTGGGGCCTGGCTGGAACCAGCTGTCGCTAATATTTCTGAATTGTTTCGTGTCGTTGGGTAACTGTATCCAGAGTGCTACACTGGCTCCGCCGCACGCTTGACGACCGCATGAAGCTGTATTCAGATGCCGAGGCGTCCCGATGACGTTTGGCGCCACTCGCCAAGATCGCAGCAGAGGGGAGTTCTCCCGCGAGGGAAGTACTCAGTGAAAGTAAGACCCCCAAGCATGTCGACACGGATGACCTGGCCTGAGTTCTGTCGTTCGAACGAATTCAAAGGCCGCTGGGTAGCAATCGATAACTGTAGGTACGACCAATCCACTCGCCAGCCGGTCGAGGGGGACGTGGTCGATTCGGACGCCGAGCTCTCCGAGCTCTGCGCGCGCATGCGGGAGGCCGGAAACAGCGCCTGCACCATCGTATTCTGCGAAAGCGACGTGTTCATCGAGGGGCCTCGCTCGTCGGTGCAGCGGCAAAGCGACCGTAGCAGCCCGGTGAACTGAGCTTCGGTTGCGCGGGTAGTGTCGGTCGCGAGCCGGGCTCTTCGGAGCGCGTCAGCGCACGATGGGCTTCAGAACTGCCTTGCCGTCCTTGATCACGACGTCGAAGTCGATTTTTCGGTTTTTGTGCTGTTCGCGCAGCTTGGCCTCAGTCGCCTTTAGCGACTTGGCCAGCCCCTCGACACTGACCGCGTTGCCGTCCTGAGTCTGGCGCTTGGCCTCGACCAAGCGCGCATGCAGCTCGCGCACGCGATCGTCGCTCAAGGCTCCCGCCGCACTCGATGCGGGTTTGACCGCCGTAGGCCGAGCGATTGGAGCCGCGCCGAGCTTGGTGGCGGGTGGAATTGCACCAGCCGCAGGCGCCACGGGTTTTGCGCTGGCCGCTGCAGCTACGGGGCTCGGGATGGGGGGCTTGGGCGCCATGACTGCGCCCGGCCCTGGGATCGGCCGGCCTGGCCCTGCGGGGGGCATCGCCGGAGCCGCCCTAGGTGCGGCGCCCGGCGTCGGCGGAGCTCCGAGTGGCTGCGCCAGCGCTTCGCCGAAGGGGCGCGCGGGCACCTCGGGCATGCGCGCCTTCGGCTTCCTGTCGGCCGCGGTGGTCGGATCCCAATCGCCCATGAAGTCCATGTCGAGGTCGAGACTCTCGAAGGGGCGCGCGGCCGTGGGCTCGACTGGCGCGGGTTTCGCGGGGCGGGCTCCAGGCTTCGGTGGAGGAATAGCCTTGGCGGGCGG
Organism: Polyangiaceae bacterium; assembly: GCA_035485095.1. Lineage (GTDB taxonomy): Bacteria > Myxococcota_A > Polyangia > Polyangiales > Polyangiaceae > PMG-095. The sequence continues at coordinate 8,198 of DATHOI010000068.1, forward strand.
CGCTGCTGCGACCGCCGCGGCCGCTGGCCTCGGCACGCTACTTGGCGCTGGCACGCTGGCAGGTGGCGGCTTGCTCGATGCGATGGCGCCTGCTGCCGCGTTCTGCGCGGTCTCGGCTGGCGCGGCGTCCGCGCCGAGGTCCTCGAACGCGCGTCGGCCCAGCCTTTTTCTCGCGGCGATCGTGAGCATCTGTCCGGGCGCGATGCGCTCGGCTCGAATCACATGCCGCTTGTAGGTGCCGGCCTCGATTTCTCGGCAAATACGCTGCCAATACTGTTGAAACGTGTTGTAGCGCGAGATGATGGTTTGCAGCTTGAAGCGCTTGGCGGTGTTTCGGATTTTCTCCCGCCGCAGCACGTAAATTCTGCGATCGATGTCCTTGCGCGGGATCGCTGGCTCGATCCGCTCGATGCCCATGAAGTACTGCTCGTAGAGCGCGCGCAGGCGCTCGAGGCGACTCTCGAGCTCCTCCAACGCGACATCGAGCTCAGCGTTCTCCACTCAGTCAGCTCTTCAGGGGGGTGATGGTCAGATTGTCGAAGCAGACCGGCACCTGCCAGTCGTTGAAGCCCAAATGTTCGTGTCCGTCACCGAGCAGCGGGTTCGGATCCTTGAGGCTTAGGATTTCGATGTCGTCCACGAAGTAACGGACGGTTTTGCCGTCACTTCGCTCTATTTTGAAGCGATAGGCGCGATCGGGCAGAGCCGGCTGCGCCCGAGGGTCGGTTTCGCCCGGTTCGACGCGCATTTCAGTGCGGTCAGGTGCGTGCTCGTCCAGCCGAGCCAAGACGTGGAACGTGTTCTTCCAGCCGCCAAAGATGATGATGTAGCTCGTTGCGTTCGTGTACGACGTGCTGGTCGCGGCGCTCATGCCGTCACCCCAGACCTCGACCTTTAGGTCGCCCTCGGGCGAGCTGCTCGTGGCTTCGAACTCGATGCGCGCGTTGACCGGCAGACGTCTGAGCAGCCAAGCCGGATGGTTGTGTGCGCCGCTCACGCACAACCGCCCTTCGCGCAGCGCCCAGTTACCCCCCGTCACGTTCCAGTCGGCACCGAGCTGCGCGCGGTCGAAGTTGTCTGCGAACGGAGTCTCGATCACGGGACCCGGTACGATGTTGTGCGGTTGGGAGCCGGAGTCGCCCGCTGGCGCCGGGTGCCGCCGCTCTGGTGCCGCCACGAGCTTCGCCGTCGCACTAGCCGACGTGGCGGCCCCCTTTGGACGATCATCGGGCACGCAGGCCCCTGCAAAGAGTAACGAAAACACCAAGAACCTGAGCTGCACGGCGCGCCATGCTACCACGGCCATCACGCCCTAGCTTCGGTCCCAAGACGCGATGCATCCGGTCCTATTCAAAATTCCGCTTCCCGCTTGGGCGCTTCCGCTCGGCCCGACGCTCTTCGTGCTCGCGGGTTTGGGACTATTGTTGGCCGTGTTCGGGCGGCGTAAAGGCGCGCTCGACCTGCTCGTGATCGGCGTGCTCGCACTGGGCTGTGGCCTCGTCGGTGGTTTTCTGTTCCGTGGCCAGTCTTTTACGCTCGAGTCATTGCCGATCTACAGCTACGGCGCGCTGCTCTGCGTGTCGATCGTCGTCGGCTGGTTCCTGAGCCTCGGGCTCGGTGCGCGCGATGGCTTGCCGCGCGAGCTGCTCGCTAATTGCTACTTCATCACGGCCATCGCGGCGCTGGTCGGGTCGCGCGTGCTGTACGTACTGACGAATCTCGGTGAATTCCACGGGCTGCTCGACATGCTCGCGGTGCGGCGCGGCGGGCTGGTTGCGTACGGAGGATTCATGGGCGGCTTCGCGGGCTCCTTTTGGTACCTGCGGAAACGCGGTGTGGCGCTCCTGCCGTGGGCGGACGTAGCGGTGCCGAGCTTGGCGAGTGGCCTCTTGTTCACGCGCATTGGCTGTTATTTGTTTGGCTGCGACTTCGGCAAACCGCTCGCAGCGGACGCGCCTCTCTGGCTGAAACGCCTGGGCACATTTCCGCGCTGGTCGAGCGACGTGCTCGACGGTGCGGGCTCACCCGCGTGGCTGCAGCACGTCAACGAGCGCGGTCTGTCCATCACGTCGCAAGCGTCGCTTCCGGTTCATCCGACCGAGCTCTACGAGTCTTTGGTTGGCTGCGTGCTGTTCGTGCTGACGTTATGGCTGATGAAGCGACGACGCTTCCGCGGCGAAGCGTTCTTCGCGTTCACGTTCGGCTACGGCTATTTGCGATTTCTGCTGGAGATCGTGCGCGATGACAGCGAACGCGGCACGTTTGGTCCTGCCTTTCGGGAGCACGTTTTGATCCCGGTGCTGCTCGTGCTGTTTGCGGCGGCGTTCGCGTACGGGCCAGCGCGCAGTATCGTGAACGGTGTCGTTCGGCGCGTGTGCGTTGGGTTCGCTTTCGCGGTGCCGGTGCTCGTGTACGCCGCGCTTCGGCCGTCGCCGACGGGTGGAGCGAACGTGGTTCAACTTTCGACGTCACAATGGATCTCGCTCGTGACGGCGCTGGTCGTCGCGTTTGCTTGGCACCAAAGGGAAGCGCTCACCGAACGCGAGCCAAGCGTCGCGCTACAGCCGGCCTTGGCCAGCACGGACACGAGCTCCGCGCCGGATGCGATGCCGGCCGCGTCGCGCAGACCCCCAAAAAATCTCTCGAAACGCGGCAAGAAACGCAAGCGCTGAGCTGTGCTCGGTTGCTACGCGCGCTTGCGCAGCTCGACTTGGTAGCGCACCGGCTCTGCGCCCGCGACGCGGACGACCAGACGTTTGTCGTCGAGGTCGACGACGGCATGCGCTGCAGCCGCTCGGCCCGGCGCGTCGTCATCCAGATTTTCGACCAAACTTTGCAGCGTGATGTACGGCACGCCGGAAATCAGATCGAAGTGATTCCAGTGCACGTGACCGTTGAAGACCGCGACGACGCGCGGCGCTTCGCTCACCACGTGTTGAAACGCGCGACGCTCGGCGACGCGACACACGTGGGGACGCTTTTCGAACCAGCGATTGCCGTCCAGCCGCATTTCGCTTGCGGGATGATGCATCAACACGACGCTCGGCAAAGCGCTTTGAGCCAAGTCGACGCGCAGCCATTCGAGCTGTTGTTCGGGCAAGTGGATGGCGCGGTCCGTGATTTCGATCGTGCGCAGCACGCTGAAGTGCACGCCGGCTACGTCGCGGCTGTAGTGGAGCTCGCCCTCGTGCTGCCAGAGTTCACGCAAGTCCTGATCGCTCAAGTTGACTTGATCGTGATTGCCTGCGACGTGCAGTACCGGGCTCCCGAGCTGCGACAAGATGGCGACGAATTGCCCGTAGTGCTCGAGGTCTCGCGCGCGCGATTCGTCTTCGATCACGTCGCCGAGATTGACGACTAGGTCGGGCCTGACTTCATCATTCATGCGCTGCACGAAACTTCGACACAGCTCGCCAGCGTGCGCCGTGAGTTTACGCAACTTGCCTTGAAAGTACGCAGTCGGGCCAAAATGCTCGTCGGAGATCAGCGCGAAACGCATGGCTCGCAGGGTAGCGCGGTATTGAGGGCGCCTGGAGAGCAGAGTAGCGTCGCCGGCCTCGACTTCTTTTTCCGTTCCAGGAGCTGTTCATGACGCATCAGACTTTACGGTTCACGCTGCCCCTCGTCGTCTTGTCACTGCTGGTCACCAGCGCGTGCAAGAAACAGGATGAACCGACGGCGACGGCGTATCAGCCGGGCATGCCTGGCGCGGCGGGTGCTCCTGCATTGCCCAGCGCCGCGCCGACGGCGACCGCCGCGCCGACGGTGCCGCCTGCAGCGACCGCGCCAGCACCAGTAGCTGTGCCCGACCCGGCATTGGCTGCCGCGGTGCAACCGATGATCACGCAGCTTGCTTCGACGCAGACCGTCGCTGGCTCGAAGGCGCTCGGTGCGGCGTTCGTCGGCAATGTGGGCGGCGCGCAGACGCTCGAGCAGCAAATCATGCTCCAGCCCAATAAGTGCTACAGCGCGGTCGCGGTGGGCATGCCGCCGATCAGCGAGCTCAACGTACAATTCGTCGCGGTGACGATCATTCCGGGTATGGCACCGATCCTGGCGGTCGACCAAGACAGCGGTCCTTCCGCCGTTTTGGGCAAGAAGCCAACTTGCTACAAGTGGGTCTTGCCGTTGCCTGTCGCGGTGCGCGTCGTGGTGACGGCTGCGGGCGGCTCGGGTGTCGCTGCAGCTCAAGTGTTCGAGAAGTGAGCGCGTTTCGCCGCGCGCGCTCAGCGTCGCGTGCGCGCGACCAAGGCGACCAAGGCCGGCGCACCCAGCGCCGCGGTGACGATTCCGACGGGCAAGTCTCGGCCTGGCACGACTAGTCGCGCGAACAAATCGCAACTCACTAGAAACGCCGCGCCCACGACGAGCGACATGGGCAGGAGCACGCGATAGCTCGGGCCCAGGAGCAAGCGCACCAGGTGCGGCACGATCAGCCCGACGAAGGCAATGGGGCCGCACCACGCAACGCAGGCCGCGACGCCCAACGAGCCCAAGCCCAGAGCCAAAAGGCGCAGGCGCGGTACGTTCACGCCTTGGCTGTGCGCGAGCTCCTCGCCGAGTGCAAAGGCTTGCAGGTGACGAGTCAGGAGTAGCAAAGCCATGCTCGACAGCGCGCACACGGGCAGTAGCAGCAGCACGCCGCGATAGCCCACCTGCGGCAATTGTCCGAGTGCCCACTGCGTGGCAGCGAAGAGCGCGCGGCTGTCCGACACGTACTGAATACCTGAAGCAAACGCGCTCGTGGCCAGCGTAACCGCGATACCAGCGAGGAGCACGTCGCTGGAATGGGCGCGGCGTGACGAAGCAAAGCTTGCCACGAGGGAGCTTGCGCCGAGCGCGCCGATGAAGGCGCACACGGTGACGAGCGGCAGGCCTTGCACGGTGCGCGAGCCGTCGAACGCGAGCGCCGCGAGGGCGCCCACGGTCGCGCCCGCGGTCGTGCCCACGGTGTCCGATGTGGCCAGCGGATTCTGAAATAGCGCCTGAAATACCGCGCCGACGAGGGCCAGCGTGGCGCCGACGAGCGCGCCCACCAGCACTCGCGGCAGCCTCAGTTGCCAAACGATGAACGCGCCCTGGGGGCCACTCAAGCTTTGTCCGACCAGCACCGCAGCCGCGAACAGTGCGAGGCACGCGCTCAGCGTGAGCAGCAGGCGGAGCTTCACGACTGACTCCGCGCGCGCGGCACGATGAACCGCTGGGCCGTGCCAATTCGAAGTGCGTCCATCTCGACACCGAACAACGCGCCAAGCTGTTCGGGGAGCGCGTCGTCGGATAGTGGCAGCTCGAACGCGATCTGACCCGCGCTCAAACCGACGACGCGCACGCGCTCCGCGTTACCCAAATGATTGAGCAGATTCACGTCGTGGTTGATGCACACGATCGTGCGGCCCTCGCGCCACAATTGTGCGAGCAAGCGATAGACTTCGAGCTGCTGGGCGGGGTCGAGGTGGTTCGCCGGTTCGTCGAAGAGCAGCGTTTTTGCGTCCTGTGCGACGAGACAGGCGAAGGCGACGCGTTGGCGTTCGCCGCCGGAAAGCTCGGTGACTCGGCGCGCCGCGTAGTCGCTGGCGCCGACCCGGGCCAACGCTCGAGCGGCTGCTTGCTGTGATTGTGCGTGGCTCTCTCGGAAGCGAAAGCGCGCCGCCGCAACCGTCTCCAGGCCGGTCAGCGGCTCGTCGGCACGGATGTGCTGTGGAAGCCAGGCGATCTCAGCGGCACGCGAGCGGGCGTCGAGCGCGGACAGGCGCTGGCCGCTCAGCTGAACGCTGCCGGAAGTCGGGGTCCTCAAACCGAGCGCTGCCTTGAGCAGCGTGGTCTTACCGGCTCCGTTTGGTCCGATCAGTGCGACGAAGTCACCTCGCTCGACGCGTAGTGTCACGCGCTCGAGCAAGACGCGTTCGCCGATCTTCACGCTGAGAGTGAGAAACTCGAGCTCGGCCATCCGCTCTCAGGGTGCTTGGGGCGGCGTGGGAAAGAGCTCGCTGAGCTTTTGCTTGAGATGCTCGGCCAAGCTCAGAATGCGTGGCCCGTTGGCGAAGGCCTCATCGGATTTCAGCACGGCGATGCGGTTGTTCTTCCGCGCGCTGAGCGGCTCGAGCGCCTGGAAATCACGCAATATATCGGCGTCGCTTGGGCCGTTTGCCGTCGGCGCGACGAGCACGATGATCGCCTCGGGGTCGAGCCGGAGCAGCTCTTCGATGGACAATCGCGGTACGCCTGGCACGTCTTCCGCGACGGCGTTGCGCGCACCGGCGGCGCGCAGCGCGGCCCCGTGAATCGAATTTCGCTTGATGAAGTAGATCTCGCTCAGCTTGCTGGTACCTTCGCCGAGCACGACCAGCACACGTGGACCGCGCGGCGCTTCGGCCACTGCTAGGCCGTCCCACAGTTTGGTCGCGAGCGCCTCGGCGTCGGTTGCTCGTGCTGTCAAGGCACCGAGGAGTCGCGTGCTGGCCACGATGTCTTCCAGCGAAAGCCAAGGCACGAACTTGGTGACGCCGAGGGCCGTCAGCTCGCGCCGTGGCGCGCTGGCCGCAGCTTCGCACAAGATCAACGTTGGACTGAGGCGTACGATGGCTTCATAGCCGGGGGTGAGCGCCGTGCCGGTGCGCGGTAGCTTCTTGGCGGCTTCGGGGTAGTTGCAGTAGTCGCTCACGCCGACGAGCTGTGGGCCGGCGCCGATTGCGAACAGCGTTTCGGTGATCGCGGGTGATAGCGACACGAGGCGCCGAGCAGCGAGAGGGCCGGATTTTTGGCTCCGTTCGCAGCCGAGAGCGGCCCAGGCAGCGGATGAAAGCGCGGCGCCTAGAAGCGCGCGGCGCTTCACCGCGACTTACTCGCGCGTCGCTTGGCCGCGCCGGCCTCGTTGGCCTCCGCGGCTGTGGCGTTTCGCTCGTGGAGCAGGCACAGGCCATCGAGCGTCAGGTTCACGTCCACCTCTTGCACGCGCTCGCAGTGTTTTGCGATCAGCGTCGCCAGCCCGCCAGTTGCCAAAATATGGCAGGGAAAGCCGAGCTCTTTTTCGAGGCGGCCGACCAAGCCGTCGACCAACGCCGCGTAGCCGAACACGACGCCGGACTGCAGGGCGTGGGTCGTGTTGCGGCCCACGACGTGCGGTGGCGCTGCCAGCTCGATGCGCGAGAGCTTAGCGGCGTGCGCCAACAGTCCGTCCAAGCTGACCCGCACGCCGGGCACGATCACGCCTCCCAAGTACTCGCCTTTCGGCGAAATGCAGTCGAACGTCGTGGCCGTACCGAAGTCGACCACGATCACTCCGGCCTTGATGCGCTCGTAGGCCGCCACGGCGTTGACGATTCGGTCAGCGCCCACGTCGCGCGGATTTTCGTACAACACCGGGATGCCCGTTTTGAGCCCAGGTCCGACGACCAGCGGCTCACGCGCGAAGGCGTGACGAATCGCTTCTGCCATCACGTCCGTGAGCGGAGGCACGACGCTAGCGATGATCGCTGCATCGATCGCGTCGTTGGGAACCTTGCGAAGCGCGAGCAGCTGTTGCAGCATCACGCCATATTCGTCCTCGGTGCGAGTGGTGACGGTCGAGACGCGGAACGTCTGCTCCAGTGTTCGGTCTCGGTACAGCCCGAACACGACGTTCGTGTTTCCGATATCGACGGCGAGAAGCATGGAAACGGCTTCTAGCACCTTTGGTTTTCTCGGGGCAGCGCGGCTCGCCCGAGACAGCTCGTCAACGCTCGCTGCCGACGCGCATGCGCAGGATTCGGTCACCCGCGGCGAGTCGCTCCCAACCGGGCTCGGCTCGACCGAGCCAGGCATACTCGCCGTCCAAGTGTGGGTAACGACCGAGGGTCACGAAGAGCTGACTCGAGCCGGTGTCGCGGCCCGCCAGAGCCACCCCGACCGAGCCTTCGTCGAAGGCAATCGGCGACGTTTCACAGCGCAGGGGCGGCTTGTCATCCCCCCCGTAGCCGTCACCGGACGGGTCGCCGAATTGCGCCACGAACCCGGGCACCACGCGATGCACTACGAGGCCATCGTAAAACCCAGCACGAGCCAAAGCAACGATGCGAGCGACCGCGCTCGGAGCGAACCCCGCGTCGAGTGTCATGGTCAATTCGCCGGCGTCGGTCTCCAGCGTGAGAGGCGTGGTTTGAGCAGTCGTGGTGTCGCCCGCGGCGTCCGAGCTGGGCGAGAATTTATCGCAATGACGCGTTTCCTCGCCGAGCAAATGCAAGCTCTTCTCGGCGTGCTCGCGCAGCGTTGGGTTGTCGCTGCTGCACGCGCCATTGAGCGCGTCCTTCAAGCTCAGGATCTGCAGCGCGCCGATCGCATCGAGCAGCAAGCTCTCGACTTCCACATTGTGCCGTTCGCGCGTGGCAGCGTAGGCTCGAGTCAGGGCTTGTATCACGCTCGGGTCGGGGTTCGGCGCGGCGTGCGCATTGCTGCCGGCGTCGCTGACGCGCGCCGCGCGCTCTGGGTAGCTCGTCAGCACACGGGCCGCGCTCGCCACGACGCCCAATGATGTCGCGCTGAGCGCGTCCCCGAGCACGCGATACGCCTCGTCGAGCTCGTTGTGCTGCGCGAGCAGGCCGAGCGCGGCCTCGCGGAGCACGGCGTCGTCCGCGTTGGCGCGTGCCAAATAGGCTTTTTTTCTGGGGCCTCGCAGCTTGTCGCGGCCTATCACTTGCAGCACGCTGAGCTCGCGCGTCACGCTCTGCGGACTCGGATCACACGCGCTCAGACGCGCGTCTTGATAGTTGCTTGCGGCGAGCAGCGCCGCCGTCGTGCAACGTACCCGCACTTTGCGGCGCCTCAGCGGCGCCGGATCTTGATCGGCAATCGGTAACATCGCAAAGGTTTGCAGCTTGCTGCCAGAGCTGAGAATGGGCGGCGCCAATGCGTCGAGCAGCGCGCTCAGCGGTCCGTAGCTCACGCTTTGCAGCTCTGCGTCACTCGGTGTTCTGGTTGCGATGGCATCGAAGGCCGCCCAGAGCGCTCTCTGGCCGGCGTCGCCGAGCGTGCTGAGCTCGCGCGCTGCTTGGGCGCGTAGGCTAGGAGCCTGCGCGACATCTGCCAGCACGTTGCCGAGCGCGACCGCGCCGGCATCGCCCGTGCGTCCCAAGGAGCGCAGAGCAAACTCAGCGCCGGGCCCTTTGTTTGCGATGATGCGCAGGGCCAGCGCGCGCACTCGGTCACTGGTCGAGAGATTGAAGTTGGCCAGTCGAGTGCAGGGATAGAGCGCGTTCTGCAGCGGATTTTGTGCGCGATCGGCCGCGTCGAGCAGCGCGACGAGGGTTTCGTCGTCCAACCTTCCGCGCTCGCTGGCGAGTCGACCGAGCCCGAGTGCGGCGGCCTCGGCTCGAGCGTACGGCCCGACCAACCAAGCGCGTAAGGTGCTCTCGGCTTCGGGTCCCGCGCAACGTCCAAGCGCGTCACTGATCGCTTCACTTGGGCTTGCGAGAGGCGGGGTCGCGCGCTCTGGCTCGTCGAGCCCGGCGGCTCGCACGATCAGCGCGCGCACTGTTTTTGCCTCGCGACCGCGGCACGCGTAGCCCAACCCGTACGCGGCCCAGGTGCTCACCTCCGAGTCTTCGTCGCTCAACGCGAGGAGCAACAATTCTGCGGCTCGCGCATCGGCGATGCGTGCGAGCGCCCGCGCCGCCGCGCGCCGAACCGACGGATCGCGGCTCGAGAGCGCCTGTTCGCCGATCGCCGTCGAGTCGCGGCGCAGCTCGGCCGTGCGCAGCGAGCGACCGTCCACCGTGGCCTGCGAAGGCGCGTGCTCGGGGGCAGCCGAGTGCGTGCTCGGATCGCTCCCGCCGCCTCGGCAAGCCGCGAGCGCGACCAAGAACAGTACAGCGTGGCGCATCACACCCTCGAAAAACCCAAGGTCAGTGCGCCATCTACTGCGAGGCTCACTCGCTCGCGAACGACTCGAACCAGCTTCGGCCAACCGTGCAACAGCGGCGATGCCGCGGGCAGCGGCACTGGGTCGAAACCAGCGCCTTGGAAACAGCGCAGCGCGCGGGTCATATGCCAATCGGAGGTGACGAGCCCGATGCGGACCAGGCCGCGTGGGAGCAGCAATTTCGCCGCATGGTGAGCGTTCTGACGCGTCGAGCGCGACCAGCCTTCGCGTTCCAGCGCGCTCTCCGGCACGCCGGATCTGGCTAAGAACGCGCACAGGGCGTCCGTTTCGCGCACGCCGGACCAGGCTTTGCCGCCGCACGCCAAAATCCGCGGGCTCAGCCCGGCGCGAAAGGCTTCGGCCGCGCGCGCTGCGCGCCGCTCGGCGGTCGGCGAAAGCGCGCCCAGCTCTCCCAAACGGCAGCCCAGCAGAACGAGCGACGAAAGCTCCACAGCCCGCGACCATAGCTCGATTTCCGGCGGAGCTACTCGCCATTGGGCAAGCTTGGGGACCCTGACGTGCCTTGCGCCCGAAGGAGAGCTCCAGCATGGTTCTCTTTACGGTGCTGATGCACGGACGACACGCCTCGTGGCTGCTCATGTCGCTGACGGCGCTGACGACGGTCCTTGGCGTCGAGGCTTGTCGACAACGGAATCCACAGCTCGGTCAGCTCGCCGTGCATTCGCCTTTGTCCAGCGCGTCAGCGCCGAACAGCGAGGCGACTGCACCGGCCGCTGCCGTGGGCGGCACGTCCGATGGCGATACGGAACGTCCTTTGCAAGTACCGAAGGGCGATCCGCCGCGCCTGAGCTGCGCGCAAGCGCGCGCCATCGTCGCCGAAGTGCGAGCCAAGTTGCCCGTCGAGCCGCCGCGCGTCGGCGCCGACGCGTTCGCGGACATGTGGAGCGACTGGTTCGATCCCCATGGGCTGTGGTCGGCCGCGCCGGATGCGCCGCTCGCTGACGCGGCACACGTTCGCGCGCCCGAGCTCTTGAACGAGCTCGAAAGCGGCGTGCCTGGTACGCCGTGCAGCGCCGCGGTCGCGCTGGGATCCATGGCCAAGAGTTGGGTCGATGGGCTGCGTGGGGTGTTCGAGAACGCGCGCTCGGAAGCGCCGGGCGTGTCGTTTTCTCGTGCGCTCGCGGGCGTCAACGAACCGGCGTTCGAGGACGAGCTCGTGTCTCATCCAGCGCGGCAGCTGGCGGCGGAGCTAGGCGTGCACATCGGGCAATTCGCGAGCGCGGCGCCCGAGCTCGGTGACGCCTCGGCGGGCGCGGCGCTGTCTCGCTTTTTTCCCGACTATACGGTCGAGCAGTGGTCGGAGGTCGTGCTCGCTGCAGCGGTTCGCGCCTACGTGCCGACGATCGATCCACATGGCGAGTGGGCACCGCTCGAGGAGGAGTGGGCGCTCTTCGAAGGTGATCCGATCGACGGGACCGAGCCCACGCTGTGGAGCGACATGGTGCGCACTGCGCTCGGTGCGCGCATCGTTGCCGGTGCGCGCGCGCCGCTCGATATCGACGATTTGGTGCTGTCGGTCGACGGCGTAGAGACCGCGGGGTTGAGCGTCGAGCAGATCGAACAGCTCGCGCGGGTCGATCCTCCCGAGGGTCAACCTGCGCGCAAAGTCCGCGTTTTACGTGGCCCGGCTCGGCTCCCGCTCGATCTTGCGGTTGCTTTCCCACAAGACGGAGCTGACCCGGGAGACTCGCTGACTGCGTCCCGCGTGCGTTACGGAAGCGGCTCCGCGCTCGTCATCCCTGTGACCGAGGTGGGCGATCGCTTGGGCGACGATCTCGCCAATACGCTCGCCGCCGCTCGCGAAGAAGAGGAGCCCGTGGGCGTCGTGCTCGACCTGCGTGGCAACGGCGGTGGTTCGACGGACGGGGCTGCGGCGGCCATCGGGCTGTTCTTGCCGGGCGCTCCGAGCTTTCCGCTGATCCATCGCGGTGTGGTGAGCGAGATCATGCGCGCACAAGAGCCGGAGGCCGATGCGGGTTGGAAGGGGCCACTCGCGGTGCTCGTCGACGGCTATACTGCGAGCGCTGCCGAAATGATCGCCGGCGCCATCGACAGCTATGGTCGCGGACCGTTGCTGGGCGCTCACACCTTCGGCAAGGGCTGCGTGCAAGAGTACTTCGACGATCATTCCGGTCAGGGTGTGCTGCGCTTGACGACCTTGCTCGTCGCGCTGCCCGACGGCACGCCGTTGCAGCACGTGGGCCTCGAGCCCGAATGGTCACTCGGGCTGCCTCAGGTGGACGAGCACGAGGCCGATCTCGTCGGGTCGCCGGCAGGGGCGTCCGGCCCGGACGTTCGAAATCGAGCGGCCATGGGTCCAGTGCCTTGGCCATCCGCGCGGGGCCAGGTCGGCCCCTGCGATGACGCGGCGGTGTGCCGAGCCCTGGCCCGTTTGGGGACCGGGGTGCCAGTTCGGCGAGGCCGAGCCACGAATCCAGGTGCTTCTCACGCGCGCCGCGCGCCGCGGCCCCGGCCTGTGCTAGGAGATGCGGAACATTCGGCCCATGGTTTCACGCAGTCCCGCGAAGGGCGGGGCACGAGCCCCCGATGAGCCGGTAATTCCGGAGCTCAGTCGCGCGTCCCGCGATTCGGGGCGTGGCGACCGCGGCGATGATTTCGAACCCGATAGCGAGCCGCCCTCGCGGCGCTTCGGGCGCGACGGCGCACCCGAGCCGGTCGAATACGAAGTCGAGTTCGAGGAAGGGCGTATCGATCCGGACGCGGCCAAGGTCGTGAAGCGCCTGACGCGCGCCGGCTACGAGGCGTACCTCGTCGGCGGCGCGGTGCGAGACCTGTTGATCGGTCGCTCGCCGAAGGACTTCGACGTCGCGACCAGCGCGCGGCCGGACGACGTGCGCCGGCTATTTCGCAATTCGCGCATCATCGGTCGGCGCTTTCGGCTCGTCCACGTGCTGTTTGGTGGCGGCAAAGTGATCGAGACCGCGACCTTTCGCCGGCCGCCGCAAAACGAGGACGCGCGCGAGAGCGAAGATCTACTAATCCGCAACGACAACGTGTTCGGCGACGCACACCAAGACGCGTTCCGTCGCGACTTCACGATCAACGGCTTGTTCTACGATCTCGAGCACAATTTGGTGCTCGACTGGGTCGGCGGCTTCCCGGACATCGAGCGGCGCGCGGTGCACACGATCGGTAACCCGATCGTACGCTTTCAAGAAGATCCGGTGCGCATTCTGCGCGCGATCAAGTTCGCGGCGCAGCTCGATTTGGGCATCACGCCCGACGTCTACGACGCCATCGTGCAGTGCCGGGGAGCCTTGCGGAAAGCGGCGCGGCCCCGGCTGTTCGAGGAGGTTTTGCGGCTTTTGCGCAGCGGGGCGTCACGCCGCGCTTTCTGGCTCGCGTGGGAGACGGGCGTTCTCGACGTGCTCTTGCCGGAGCTCTCGACGTACCTGGCGGATTTGCCAGAAGACGATTGCAGCGTGTGGCAGATCTTGCAGGAGGTCGACCGCGCCACGCTAGAGCGCAAATCGCCGCTCGATGACACGGTGCTTTGGGCCATGCTCCTGCTCGAGCCGATGCGCGAGGCGTGCGCCGGTGAGAAGGACCGCGTCGAAGCGGCGTACGCGTTCCTCGAGCCGATCGTGGATCGCTTGAACGTGCCGCGTCGCATTGCGGACGCCGTGCGGCGCATCGTCGCGCTCATGCCGCGTGTGGAAGCCGGTCGCACGGGCCGCTTCGCGCGCACCAATCTGTATCCGGCGTTGCGCGACGTGGTCGAGCTGCGTGCGGCCGCGCTCGGTGAACGTCAACCGATGGGAGCGGGTGAGCTGAGCGCCGCAGGGTCGAGTGCAGAAGCAGCGAAGCCCGCGCGCAAACGCCGCCGTCGTCGTCGTCCGCCGCTCCAAGCCGGCTGAGCCTAGCCGCGCTGACTCGAGCGTCATTGCGCACGGACACGGCCGACTCTGGCGGTGAACGTGGGCCGCGCTCGGCGACCCACGTGAGCCCCACAAAAATCAGAGCGCTAGTTGCTGTTTAGCTCGACGCGCAAGAGCTTGCGGCCGATGAACACGTAGTCGCCGTGCGTGAGCGAGGTTTCGGTCTTGATGCGCACGTAAGTGCCGTTCCGGCTGTCCCAGTCCGTGAGCACGAATTTGCCGTCTTTTTCCGCGACGGTGCAGTGCTTACCGGACAGGAACACGTCGCTCGGGAAGTTCAGATCGCCGTCTTCACGGCCGATTTGTAGCGATGAGCCGCGCGCGCACACGGTCATACCGATCGCGCCACCCTCTAAGATCTGGTTGAGCCGGAACGCGCTCGGGTACTTGGGGGACGAATAGAAGAACGTGCCGTCGGGATCTGCGCCGTCCGACGCTTTGGGCGTGGGGTCGAGACGAAACAATTGTTCGCCGGCGAGGAATGTGTCGCCGGGTGAAATCTCGACTGCGCCGCGCACGCGGAAATACACACCGTTCAGCGAACCTTCGTCGCGCACGACGAGGCGATTGTCGCGATAGAAGAAATTCGCGTGCTTTGGCGAGATGAATGGGTCGTCGGGGAACTCGAGCTGCCCTTGGCGCCCGATCAAATGTTGGTCGGCTTTCAGGTGGTAGCTCAGGCCGTCCATCCCTTCGCCGCGGATCAGGATCAGGCGAGCCTTCGCCGCGTCCTGCATGTCGCTGTAGAAGGAAGGTGCCATGTGCAGGATCGTTTCCGGCACGGGCGCGCCGCAGCGACCACAGAACTTGTGCCCGCTCGGCACGGGGGTCATGCACGACTCGCATACGTAGTACCTGGCCTGATCCATCTGCTCCTCCTGAGACTTCGCTGCTGGCGGCCGCGGTCCGGCGTCGGCCTTGAGTCCGGAGACTCCTCCAAATTGGCCCGAATGGGAACGAGCTTTCTCGGCTGGAACTGGCACCGGCACGATCGAAGGCTGCGCGAAGCTTGGTTGATCGGCCGAAAACAGCGACAAGTCGTGCCCGCACGCCCGGCAGCGAGCTTCGCCCATCGCTGAGAAGGCTTCGCACCGACCGCAGACAATCCCGACCTCGAGCGCGGCGTGACCCATTCGAGCGTGGCGTACGCTAGCACCCGCTCGCTTGCGCGCTCAAGGTCCGCGCAACAGATTGTCGCGTCTTCAACGGCTCTGTTCCGTGCTCAGTGGATCAGCGTCAAGCGATTGGGGACGTCGAAGAAACCGTCCTTGCTGACCAGACGAAACACGACCGTCTCCGCACAGGTCGGGCGATCGACCATGCCGAACTCGCGCGTGTCCCATGGAAAGAGTCGGTTGTCGCTGATGAGGGCGACTTGGCCGCTCGGGACGTCGAGCTCCGTGGCGGGTCTCAGTACTTCGGACGGAACGTTGCCCCGCGCATGCGTGCGGCCAGTCACGTCTTCGAGGGAGCAACCCTGCTCGGTCTCGATTCCGGTCGCGGGATCATTTGCCTGAAACTTGTCGCAGTTGCTGTCACTGCGAGCGGGTGTGCCGTTCACCGTCAGCACCGAGCCGTCGATCTTCAGGTGATCGCCTTGCTCGCCGAGGATACGGCCAATCACCGGCCGACCCGTCTTCGGTTCCGGGCAGAGCACGAGGCTGCCGTAGCTCGGGGCGGTTGCGCGCCACAAAACTACCCAGTCTCCGCCGTGCAGAGTCGGCGCAACCGAGGACTCGAGGTAGGGATCGTTGAGCGGCAGTTGCCACCAACGGATCGCCGTGAAGCGGAGCACGCCGACCAGCGCACCGAGGATGACCAAAGTCCAAGCCACGATGCGCAGGAACTTCGCCATTACGGAGCAATGTACACCGGCTCACACCGGGCCGTGCCGCAAGTTTCTGTGCGGCGCTATTTACATTCGATCGGTGGCAGCTCCGACGGGCTCGTGCCGGTCGAAACCAAGGCCGCATACGCGAAGAGCGGTCGCCAGCGGTCGACGCGTACGAACTCCGAGCGGTCGCGGGTGAGCTCATCGCCGTCCATCGCGCTGGCCGAGATCACCCCCAAGATCTCACCGCTGTCGCTGCTCACGGCAGGACCGCCGGAATCCCCAGGGCAAATGGCTGCGGACAAGCGAAAACGACCTTCCGACACCAGCTCGATGGCACCGCCTAAGCGGTGCTTCCTGTGAATGCCATCGCCGGACAAGGCACAACGCCCGAAGCCGATGGGCTCGACTTGATCGCGCTTGGTGGGAGGGGCTTCCAAGCGGGTCGGTCGAGTGGCCACGCCGTTGAGGCGCCGCTCCAAGATCAAGACCGCCAAATCGCCGTCGCCCGAGACGTAACCGCAGGTCGGTGCGAGCACCGCCCGCACGCCGACCTCGCCCCAGGGTAAGTAGTCCCCGCCCAATTCGACGCGCACGCTTTCCGGGCTCACGTCGTGCGACAGCACGTTGCCCTTGTCGTCGCGGGCAGCGACGCAATGGTGCGCGGTGAGCACGCGGTCGTCGCGAATCAGCGCGCCGGAGCAGGTCACGGAGCCCACGACGATGCGCACGACATAGTCGTCTTCACTGGCGATCGCGGGGGGCATGGCCTTGCCGACCTCCGGCGCTTGCTCATTCGGCAGGGCAGCGGGCACGGCGGGTGGTGGCTCGACGTGCGCGCCAAAAAGCCGCGCGCAACCGGTGAGAGTGAGCACCCCCCAAACAGACCAAATTCGGACGACTGCTGGGCTCAAAGACAGCACCGAGTGTACGGACAGCTCGCCTGTCCGGAAGTTCCGACAAATGAATTACGCTGAAGCTTGGCTCGATTGCCGGCAGGAGTCGGCGATTGCTCCCACCCAGGAGCAGGTTGTCTCACCCGCCCGCGCCCCCGCGAGCGAGATTTTTGTCGATGGTCACGCGCCCCGTCCGAGGCTCGACCCAGCCTTCGGCGTCGCGCATGCCAAGCAACCTTGCGGCGACGAGCGCTACGCGGAAACGACCAGGTCGTCCTTGTGAACGACGACCAGCTCCGACGCGGTGGTGCCGAATGACGCTTCGAGCTCGGCGCCCTTTTTGCCCGCCGCACGCGCCACATCGGAGGTGCCCAGGCGCGTCAGCCCGCGCGCGACTTCTGCGCCGTCCAGGCCGATCAAGCGCACCGCGTCGCCCGCGTTGAATTCGCCGGACACCCCCACCACGCCCACCGGCAAGAGGCTGCTCTTCCCTTCGCGCATGGCGCGCACGGCACCCGCGTCGAGGAGCAGTGCCCCTTTTGGACGCAGCGTGAAGGCGATCCAATGCTTTCGCGCTTTGAGCGGCGGACCGAGTCTCGGAAAGAGCGTGCCCACGTCGGCCCCGGCCACGATTTCCGTGAGCACATTGGGACGCCCCGCGGGCGCGATGACGACAGCGGCGCCCGAGCGACAGGCCTTACGCGCCGCGTCCACCTTGCTGCTCATGCCCCCCGAGCCCATGCGGTCGGCGCGCACCTCGAGCTCGGCCATCTCAGCGTCGGGAGACATCATGGCGATGCGCTTTCCCTGCGCGTCGAGCACGCCTTCGACGTCGGTCAGCAGCACGAGCAGATCGGCGCCGACGAGGGGCGTGACCATGGCCGCCAATTGGTCGTTGTCTCCGAACCGAATCTCGTCGGTCGCGACCGTGTCGTTCTCATTGACGATGGGCACGGCGTTGGCGTCGAGCAGCGCGCCCAGCGCTTCCCGGGCGTTGTTCAAGCGTTCGCGGTCCGCCAGATCGGCGTACGACAACAGCACCTGAGCGGGCGTCAATCCGAGCTCACCGAATGCTTCGTCGTAGCGTCGCATGAGTACGCTCTGCCCGGCGGCAGCCGAGGCTTGCAATAGCGCGACCTCTTTGGGCTTGGAGCGGTAGCCGAGCCGCCCCCAGCCGAGCGCGATGGCGCCGCTCGTCACGACGACCGAGCTGCACTTCTGCTGAGCGAGATCCGCGATCTGCCGCGCTAGCCGCGCCGGAAAAGCGGCGTCCGCCGCAATGGTGCGCGAGCCGATTTTAACGACGAGGCGTCGGGTTTTGACGAGATCGGGACGAACGGCCACGCGCGCTAACTAGCATAAGTTCCGTGCAATGCGGCGATCGAGCCCGCGGAGCGGGTCAGCTGAGCGCGCCGGCGCGTCCATCGCTTCGGCAGCTCGGGACTTTGAGGGTTGTCAGTGACGCGAGTTTTGAAGACGAAATCGCCAAGCCGACCCTGGTTTGGACGTGGAAGATTACGAGCCTGTCGCTGCTGCCCGGACGATTTTGTCTTCGAGCCAACCCGTCAACAAGAAGGACTCGAGCACCTTCACCTTCGACGTGAAGATCCATCCCCGCGCGCGGTTCGGCAAAGTCACCGACAGGGTCCGCGTGAAATGCTGCTGACCGCGCTACTCGCAAGCGCAGTGTCAACGTGTTGACACGCGCAACGTAAATCGGCGCCGAAGGCTTTGCCGAAACGCGACGTGTCGCGTGACCACCCCAAAACATGCCCGCGAAGTTTGCGTTTCGGCGCGGCTTTCGTGAGCACCGGAGCGGGAGCGCGCCGCCTGTACGACGCGCTCGAGGAGTTCACACACGACCGCCGGAGCCCGGCGAAAACGTAGCTCAAACCAAAAATCCGCGCGGGTGCACACAGGTCAACACAACCTGATTCCGAACTGGATTCAGCGCATCACGAATGCCTCAGCAGTCCCGAGGTGAGTCTTAAGCTTTCTCAAATTCGGCCGACTAGTTGTACGTGTCCACTCTGATCGGCCTCTTGGTCATGTTCGGCTGCGTGCTGGGCGGGTTCGCCATGGGAGGCGGTCCGTTCCCGGTCTTGCTTCAACCCGCTGAGCTGGTCGTGATCGGTGGCGCGACCGTCGGCACGGTGATCATCTCGGCGCCTGGCAAGGTGATGCCGCGTGTGCTGGCGGCGCTGAAGAAGGCATTCGCGAATCACTCGCCGACCAAGGTCGAGTACTTGGATCTACTGAAGCTGCTCTATCAAATCTTGGCCTTGATTCGACGAGAAGGCGTGCTGGCGCTCGAGCCGCACGTCAGTGAGCGCGCCACCAGCACGCTGTTCGGCTCGTACCCGAGCGTCACCAAGCGCCACCACGCGATGGATTTTTTGGTCGACGGCTTGAAGCAATTGGTGGACGGCTGCTCTGCAGAAGAGCTCGGCATGTTGTTCGACGCGGAGCTCGAGACGCACCACGCCGAGGACGCGCAGCCGATCGGCCTGATTCGTACGGCGGGTGACGCCTTGCCGGGTCTCGGCATCGTGGCCGCTGTGCTCGGTATCGTGATCACGATGGCGCACTTGGACGGCGGTCCAGAGGAAATTGGCCATCACGTTGCGGCGGCGCTCGTCG
>DATHOI010000069.1:0-10156 GCA_035485095.1 Polyangiaceae bacterium
CGCGCAATACAGGTGAAATTGGCCCAACTGTGGGTGCTCGAGCAGCACCGTGCCTGGCCCAGCTGCCTGCAAATTGGGGCGTGGCGCGTTGTTCTGCCAGGACCACGTGTTCCGAAAACAGATCTGTGGCAAGAGATGTAGTGTCTTGGTCTCGGGTCCGCGGTTGACTGCAGTGATGCGGATCAGCGTGTCGTTCGGGTCAGCCTTTGCGTACTCCACGAATACGTCGAAATAGCGACCTTCGTCGAATACGCCCGTGTCGATGAGCTCGAACTCCGGGTGTTCCCGACCGCGCCGTCGGTTCTCGTCCAGCAGCCATTGGTACGGGAATTCCGCCTGTGGATACTTGTACAGCATCTTCAGGTAGGAGTGCGTGGGCGTGGCGTCGAGGTAGTAGTACTGTTCTTTCACGTCCTCGCCGTGGTTGCCCTCCTCGTTCGTGAGCCCGAACAGACGCTCCTTCAAGATTGGGTCACGCTCGTTCCACAACGCGAGCGAGAAACAAATGCGCTGCTTGTGATCGCTGTAGCCGGCGATGCCGTCTTCGCCCCAACGGTAAGCGCGACTGCGCGCATGGTCGTGCGGGAAATAATCCCAGGCCGTGCCGAACTCGCTGTAGTCCTCGCGGACCGTTCCCCATTGACGTTCGCTCAGGTAGGGGCCGAAACGCCGCCACGCCGAGTTGAACGCTGAGTTGTCGGCCAGCCGTTTGCCCTCGACGGTTTCCGAGCGGAGCGCGGTCATAGTTCTCGCTTCTAGGGCCAATCTCCCAGCGCAAACAAGTGATCGCCGGCGGATCGGTCACCTTGCGCCGCTTCCCGCTCGGTAACCAGCTGTCGCGTCACGCCCGGACGGCATCTCACTGTCTCATCGCCCTCGCCTCGCACGCCCGTTTCAGCACGCTCGCCGAGAGCCGCTCAGTGCGCTCAGCCGGAGACCGCGACGCCCAACCGGCGGCGCAGATGCGCATAGGATTTCCCGACCGAGAACGTCACGAGCTCCGTCCGCTGCTCGCCAGCTTGCAGCTCGCGACCGTTCGGAAAGCGCTCGTTCAGACGAGCGGCGATCTCGATGTCACCGCAAGCCAAGAGTCCTGCTCGCAGCGCGGCGCGTTCGGCACGCTTGCGATAAGCGCGCATGCGCAGCACGGGGTCGACGTTTGGTTGGCGGCGCACGATGTCCTTCAGCAAGTCGAGCTTCGCGCCGCGCAAATGCTTTTTCATCCCCGCGGCGAAGCGTTTCGCGTCGCCGTCGAGCGAACGCAAATCGTGCTCGGGCGAACCGCCGACCGCGAGTGCTGCGCTGAGCAACGCGACTTGGTCACTGGCGGCTGGAAAGAACAACGACAGCTCATGCTCCGGTCGAAACTGCACGAGGTGTCGACCCCACAAAAACGCGAGCTCTGGCAAACCGAGCCCACTGCCGACCGAACGGCTCGCCACCGAGATCGGATTGCGTTCTGGCTGCGCAGCAAGCTCGCCGGAAACCTCGGGCACTACGTACAGCTCGGGCGTCCGAATGCCGAGTAGACGCGAGGTCCACAGGAGCGTCTTGGCCAGCGTGGTCGTGCTCTTGCCCAAATCTTGGGCGTGAGCGGGATCGAGCTCCAGCTTCTTGCCCTGTTTTTTGGCCGCGGCAACGCCCAGCTCGACAATCGCTTCGCGCACCATCACGACCAGCTCACCGAGCTCCCGATCCACGTCACCGGACAGATGTCCGTCGAGCCAGTCCTGCTCGGCGAGATTCGTGCGCACCGCCAAGAGCCCCTCCGGACGGTGCTGGCTGGCGACGAGCGATTCATTGATGTCCGCTTCGCCGAGCCACTCGAGCGCGTTGGCGGCATTCCAAGCAGCGTCCGGCTCACCCGATTTCTCGAACGAGCTCAGCGCGAGCCGCAAGTACTCTGCGCTCGCCTCGGCCGCGATCGCACGCCGCGCCTGTTCGGCGGCGCGCGGATGATCACCCTGCGCCGCAAAGAGCCCAGCGAGCTCCGCAAAGAGCGCATGATTTTCTGGCTCGAGCTCGGCCGCGCGAGCCAACGCGCGCACGGCGCGTCCAGCGTCCGACAAACGATCACGGCACAGATCACCCAAGCGCCGGGCCAGCGCGCGTGCGAGCTCGTGATTCGTGGCTCTTTCTAGGGAAAACTCATAGACAACGGCCAAGCGCGCGTAGTCGCGGCGGCGCGAGAGCAACGCCTCGACGCGCTCCAGCACCTCCGCCGAGCTCGGATTGAAGGACAGCGCTTCCTCGTACAGCTCGAGCGCGAGCGCTGGGTCGGAGAGAACCTCTTCGGCGCTCAATGCTGCGGCCAGGAGCTGTTCGGCGGCGCGCGCAGGCTCGGACACGGCGTGAGCGATGCGCCGGCGCGTGTCGAGCGCGAGCGCGTGCTCACCAGCCGCAAGTTGCAAACCGAGCAGGCGTTCGTGAGCCACCAGCGCCTTCGTGTCGACGGCCGTCCAACGCTCGAGCCAGGCGCGTGCACGCGCTACGTCTCCGAGATCCAAGCTCAGATCGGTCACGCCGTCGAGCGAACGTGGCGCGTCTGGATCGATGGCCAGCGCCGCCTCGTAGTACGCGCGCGCGTCCTCGAGGCGCTCGACTTTGCGCAACGCCGCCGCGATCTTTTCGTACAGGCGCACGTGGTCGGGACCGGGCTCGCTCGCCAATTGCGCGCGCGCTCCTTCATACTGGTCGAGCGCCGCAGCCAGCTCTCCGCGCGCCACGAGCGCGTCACCCGCGGCCACGAAGCTGTGCAGATTCGGGGCTTGGAACGGAAATACCGACGCGTCAGCAGCGCCAGCCGCGTCCCCCGCGCCGCTGCGCTGGCCCAGAGTCTCGGCTGCCGGGACTTGCGCTGGAATCAGCAGCAAATCGGCGGGCCCCGCGGCGTAGTCGGCCGCGGCGATCTCTTCGAAGAGCGAGCGCTCCGCCTGCATCCCCGCCCACAGCGCGCTTGCGCGTAAGCCGTGCGCCGGGTCGTGCCAGTCCATCACCATACGCAACAGATTCGTGAACGGCGAGGTGCTGGCGGCGGCGGCAGCGAACGGCCGCGCTGCCGCGAGCACGCTGGTGCCAGAGCCAAACCCAACCAGTCCGCCGTGCATCGCGCTCACCACGTCGACCGACGCCTGATGCGATTCCGGCGGCGAAACGAGCTCCAGCGCGACCAGAGCTTCCGGCGCGAATTGCTGCAAAATCTTACGCAGCCGTTTGAGCGACAACGTGCTGATGCGCTCGCCGTCCAAGAGCAACGCCGCGCCGCGCTCTTCCGAAAGCAGCGCATAACCCGAGAAGTAGAACAACAGTGTCTCGATCGGCTCACCGAGCGACTCGATCAATTGCTCGATGCCCTCGGCCAAACCGCGCAGCGCAGTGAACGCATGCACCACGAACGCGGCGTCCGGCTGAGCCAAGCGCTGACTGATGGTCTCCAGATCGAGCTCTGCTGAAGGGAGCTTCGGCAGGCTGGAGTTTTGCTCGTAGGAAGAGGCGACGCAGATCGCTAGGCGCATGAGGGACGGGACGGTTCCGAAAGATCGACAGGCTCCGGGTAGCGCATCTTTTCCGGCCGTTCCACCGCTCTTCGCACGAGAAATCAGCCTATCTGAGGAAAGAGCAGGATCGAACCGCGCGCGCGGCGACTGCGCTGTAGAATTTCGGGCTCACTCGCAAGTGGCGCCCATGGTGACCGCGGCGCGCCTCAGGTTCGCATGTTGCTGCGCGCACATGGCGTCCGCAAACGCAGCGTAGGTTCTAGCGCAACCTTGAGCGGCGAACGCGGCGCTGCCTGGGCTCGTCTTGGTCGCAATCGCAGTGCAGCACGCGGCTGCCTTCGCGCACGCGGCCGAGAGCGGCGGGGTGGTCGCGGTGTCGATCGCACCAGGGGTCGGGGCACCGACAGCCGCGCCGCTTGCAGCAAGGTTTGCGATCGCCGTCTCGGCGGCGCTCACCTTACTCTTCATGTAGAAGTAGAACGCGACGCTGCCGGCGATGCCCAGCACGACTAAGCCGCCACAGCCCAAGCCGACGAACAAGAGGGCGTTGCTCTTCTTTGCGGGGGGCGGCGGACCGCCTGGAGGGCCAGCGGGGTAACCGCCGTAACCTGGTTGCGGAGGACCGTAGCCCGGTGGCGCGCCGCCGGGCGGCCCACCATAGCCGGGAGGGGAACCTGCCGGAGGGCCATAACCGCCGGGAGGGGCACCGCCCGGCGGAGGATAGCCACCACCGGGAGGAGGGCCACCGTAACCGCCGCCGCCGGGCGGGCCATAGGGTCCACCGCCACCGTATCCTCCGGGTCTTTGCTGCGACATGGGCTCTCCATCCTCCGATCGATTTCGCTATCACGCGCGGAGCGCACGCAGCAAGAGCACAGCCGCGCGGAGTCGAGCCACGACTCCTCGGCCAGATGGCCGTTCGTGATGCGCAAAGATGTTTTAAGTTTTGCGCCATGAGCAAAGCGCGAGCCGCGACGGCTCTCTCCCTAGCGTTGGTCGCAGTCGCCACTCTGCACGACGCGCACGCTGCACCCACTGCAGCAGCAGCAATGCACGGCGCGAAAGCGAACGTCGAAGCACCCGCCGCCAACATCCCATTCGAGAAATTCAAGCTCGCCAATGGGCTCACCGTGATCTTGCACAGCGACCGCAGCCTGCCGCTCGTCGCGGTCAACGTTTGGTATCACGTGGGCCCAGCGAACGAGCCCGCGCATCGCTCCGGTTTTGCGCACTTGTTCGAACATTTGATGTTCGAAGGGTCGAAGCACGTCGGGCACGAATTCGATCGGGTCTTGGAGTCGATTGGCGCGACCAACAGCAATGGCACGACCAGCTGGGATCGCACGAACTACTTCGAAACCGCGCCGAGCGAGAACCTCGAGACGTTACTCTGGCTCGAGAGCGACCGCATGGGCTTCATGATCGACACGTTGACCCAAGAGCGCCTCGACGTGCAGCGCGACGTGGTCAAAAACGAGCGCCGCCAGAGCTACGAAAATTCGCCGTACGGGCCGAGCTCTCTTGCGCTGCTCAACACGCTATTTCCCGAAGGCCACCCGTATCACGGCGCGGTGATCGGCTCGATGGACGACCTCAGCGCGGCCTCTCTGGACGACGTGAAGGAGTTTTTTCGCGAGTACTACGCGCCGAGCGACGCCACGCTGTGCATTGCTGGCGACATCGACCCCACCCAGGCGAAAGTCCTGATCAACCGCTACTTTGCCACGCTCAGTGACCGCACGCGCCCAGCTCCGAAGCTCATTCCGTACGCGCCGATCACCAAGCCCGAACGCCTGGTCGTCAAAGAGCCCGTCAACTTGGCGCAGGTTGCGTACGGCTATCGCACGCCGCCGGCCTTCAGCCCTGACGAC
This sequence comes from Polyangiaceae bacterium, assembly GCA_035485095.1. Lineage (GTDB taxonomy): Bacteria > Myxococcota_A > Polyangia > Polyangiales > Polyangiaceae > PMG-095. The sequence goes on from DATHOI010000069.1 coordinate 5,369, forward strand.
CCAGTGATGGAAGTCGCGATGGCCGTTTTGGGCGGCGGCAAGGCCACGCGGCTCTATCAGCGCTTGGTCGTCGAGACGAAGCTTGCGGCCGATGTGAGCGCGAGTCTCGAATCCAATCAGCTCGCCAGCATCTCTAACCTGAGCGCCACGATCGCTACTGGCAAGTCCGAGGCCGCCGTCGAGCATGAGCTCGACGCGGTGCTTGCTGGGCTCGTGAAAAGCGGGCCCACCCCGGCCGAGTTGGCCCGCGCTAAGCGTCGGATCTTGGTCGACGTGCTCTCAAACCTCGAGCTATTGAACGGCTCAGGCGGCGACTCGGGCCGCGCAGGCCTGCTGCAACGCTTCGATCACTACACGGGCGACCCCGGCTATTTACCCAAGTGGCTGGCGCAGATCGCACAAGTTAGCGCAGCCGACATTCAACGCGTCGTCGGAGAGCAGCTCAAGCCCGAAGCGCGCGTCGTCGTCGTGACCGAAGCACAAGCCGCCCCCGCAGCGGCGACCGGAGCCCCATGATTTTCCTGGAAATGAAGCACCGGGTCGCGCTGTCTTGCGCCGCACTACTGGCATTGTCCTGCGCGTCCCCTCAAGCGACGCCTGCGCCCGAGCTGCCAAAAGCGGCGAGCGCAGCGCCGGCGCCGCCGCCCGCGCCCGATCCGGAAGCGTTCCGCAATACGCCACCCAAGACCGGAGCTCCGGCACCGGTGCAGTTTCCCACTCCGGAAGTGAAGCTGCTGAAGAACGGCTTGACGCTGTACGTCGTGCCCAAACACTCGGAAGTCGCCACGCTGAGCGTAGTCGTGCGACACGGGGGAGCCTCTGCGCCGCTGGGCAAGAGCGGGCTTGCCGCGCTCACTGCGCGCATGCTCACCGAAGGCACGCGTGAACACTCGAGCCTGGCTTTGGCAGAGGCCAGTGAATCACTCGGCTCCACGCTCGAGTCGGATGCAGGTCGCGACGAATCCCATGTCGCCATCGCTACGCTCACGAGCGACGTGTCGCGCGGTCTCGAGCTGCTCTCGGAGGTCGTGCTTCGGCCGGCGTTCTCGCCCAAGGACTTCGAACGCGTCAAGGGCGAGTGGCTCGACGGTCTGCGCGCCGAACGTCAAGAGCCGTCACGCTTGGCATCGCTGGTCGCGTTGCGCACGCTGCTCGGTCCGGCAGCGGGCGCGCCGGTCTCGGGCAGCATCCCGGACGTCGAAAAACTGAAAGTGACGGATCTGATCGATTTTCACCACCACGCGTACGTGCCCTCGAACCTGGCCGTAATCGCGGTTGGAGATTTAACGCTCTCTGCGCTCGAGCCCGACGTGGAGCGTCTGTTCGGGCACGCAAACGGTCCCGCCTTTCCGCCACCGACGGTCGTCGTGACTCCGGAGAAGCCGAGCAAGCTCCGCATTTTGATGGTGGATCGCAAAGACTCCGTGCAAACCGCGCTGTTCGCCGTCCAGCCCTTTCCCAAGCGCTCGGAGCCGGGCTTCGAGGCGCGCGAAATCATGGGCACCTTGCTCGGCGGTCTGTTCACTTCGCGGCTAAATCTGAATTTGCGTGAAAAACATGCATTTACTTACGGCGTACACGGCCAGGCGATCGCGACCCGGTTATGGGGCGCGTTCTTCGTCGCCACCGACGTGAAGACCGAAACGACGACGGATTCTTTGGTCGAGATGCTCGCCGAGCTCGAGCGCGCTCGCGATCCAAAGCGGGGCGCGCCGATCCAAGATCAGGAGACGCTCCGCGCGCGCACGGATCTGATGCACGCGCTCGGGGCGCGCCTCGAGCACACGAGCCAAATCGCAGACAGCGCCCGCACCTTGTTCACTCAAGAGCTCCCGCCCGACTACTACGCGAAGTATCCGGACCTCGTCGCGCACATCCCGACCGCTGAGGTCGCGCTTCAGGCCACGCGGATCGATCCCGACCATTTGCTCGTGGTCTTGGTCGGCGATCGCGCGCAGATCGAGCCGAGCATGAAGCAGCATGGCTTCCAGCTCGAAACCGCGGACCCCAAATTGCTCGAGTGACCTCGCGCGCTCACCGAACGCGGCGCCCTGGGTTACTTCTTCTTCGGCGCTTCGACCGGCAGATCGTCGAGCCGCACCGCCTGGCCCGCAGCCGTGCTGGGCGCGCGCGCCACGCTGGCTGAAGCGTGCGTCGAGTCGATTTGCGCTTCGACTCGGCCCGGGGCAGCAGCGGGGCTGTCGGCCGTCGGCAGCGGTGCGTCCGAATGCGAGTCGGTCGCCAGAAAGGCCACGATTCCGCCAAGCACGAAGGCCGCCAAGCCGAGCGCGCCCCACACATAGATGGAGCGCGAACGCCGGTTCTTGCTACGGAGCTGACGTTCCACGATCTGCTGCCGCATCTCCTCGAGCGCGCGCCGATCGCGAATGATGAGCGTGGGCTCACCGGTCGACTTCGGAAAGGTGGCGCTGCGCGGCGGCTGCGTGTCGCGCAACGGCGGGTGATCCGAGATGACCACGCTGCGAGACTCCTCCGAAACAATGGCGCGGGGCTGCGGCGCGTGCGCAGCCGTCTGCTGCGCGATGATCGCGTCATCACCGAGCTCCTCGAGGTCATCGAGGTCGTCGGATTCACCGAGCCCGGGTTGGGGTCGCGTCGGAAGCCTCGTCCCAGACACCTCGCAACTTATACCCGGAACCCTCAGCGGTCGCTAGCCGCCGGGCCCTCAACGGCGGCTGCAGCGGCGTGAAAGAACCCACATCCCCTTACAGCGAGGGCGAAAAAGCCCCTTTGTCCGAGCAAGCCCACGCTGGGTCGCCAGGTGTTCATGCTAACTTGCAACGCTTGTGTTGTCAGAGATTTCGATACTGGTCGTGGACGACGACGCCGTCAGCCGGCACGTCCTCGAGCAGACGCTCAGCTCCGCGGGGCTGACGCCTATCGTTTTGTCGAGCGGGGGTGAAGCGCTCGCCTGGCTCGAAGCGAACACGCCCACCGTAGTGCTGCTGGACTTGGTGATGCCGGCGCCCGACGGCTACGCCGTGCTCGAGCACCTGCGCCGAAATCCGAAGCTTGCCGAAACGCCAGTCGTGGTGCTGACCGCGCTCGAATCCGACGAGGAGATTTCTCGAGTTTTTGCCTCCGGCGCGGACGACTACGTGCACAAACCGTTTCGCCCATCCGAGCTCATCGCGCGGATTCGCGGACAAATGCGGGTGCGAGAGTACGTCGATCGACTGAGCCAACGCGAGCGCGATCAAGAGACCGTGCTCGAGCTGACGCAGACGCTGGCTTCCACGCTCGACATCCGGGACATCTTGTTTACGGTCGTGCAACGCGTGGCGGCGTTCGCGCACGTGGACCGCTGCAGCATCGTCCTCTTCGGCGAGTCGGGCAACGTCGGTTACGTGCTTGCCACGAGCGACGACGAGCAATTGCGCGATCTCCCGATCGATCTCGCCAAGTACCCCGAGATCCGCGAGGTGCTGGCAACCGGTCGCGCGCTCGTGATCCGCGACGGCACGCAGCACCCGCTGCTCGAAGTGGTCCGTCAGCACGAACCGTCCATCGGCTTCAATTCCTTCGCGCTGCTACCGATTTTGCACGACCACGGCGCGATGGGCGTGCTGTTTTTACGCTCGAAAGGCAAATCCTCCTTCGAGGATCACGAGCTTTCACTGGTCACTACGCTGGCCAACGCGATGGCCATTGCCCTGCGCAATGCGCGCATCTTGCAATCGCTACGCGACGCCACGGAGAAGAGCCGCTCCGCGCGCGCCGAAGCCGAGCGACGCGTGCAGCTCTTTCAGCGCTACGCGGACTTCTTCGAGAGCGCGGCGGATGGCATGGTCGTCATCGATCGCGAGGGCAAAGTGCTCTTCGCGAACCCGCGCGCACGGGAGATCACCGGCTTCAGCGAGACCGAGCTCATGTCGCGGCGCTTCGAGGATTTCCTGGCGCCGCTCGAGCGCGAGCGTACGGGACGACTACTGCGCGGCTTCCGCGACGGCATCTACCCGCGCGGCGTCGACATTGCCATCACCGACAAATCCGGGGATGAGCTGACCATTAGCGTCAGCTTCAGCTCCGTGCTGCACGAAGACAACGCGGTCGTGTTCACCTTCCGCGACGTGACGCACGAACGAGCCACCGCAATCGAGCTCAAGCAGACCAAAGAATTTTTGGAGAGCGTGATCGACAGCTCGGTGGACGGCATCGTATCCGCGAATTTGCGCGGCACGGTACTCTTGTTCAACCGCGCGGCCGCACGCATTTTTGGTTACTCGCCGAGTGACGTCGTCGGCAAAATGCGGGTCGAGAAGCTGTATCCACCCGGCGTCGCGCACGACATCATGAAGTTGATCCGCGATCCGAGCTTGTCCGGCTACGGCAGGCTCGAGGACCACCGGGTCGACATGCTCAACTCCGACGGTGAGCCGATTCAGGTCCTGCTGTCGGCATCCCTGGTCATCGACAATGGCCGACCGATCGGTTCCGTCGGTATTTTTACGGATATCCGCGAGAAACTGCGGATGGAGGCGCGCCTCGAGAGTGCTCAGGAGGAGCTGCGCTCCCGGGAAAAGCAGGCCATCGTGGCGGAGCTCGCGGGCGCCGCGGCGCACGAGCTCAACCAACCGCTGACCAGCGTGATCGGTTACGCGGAGCTACTCAAACGTCAGCTCGAGGACCAACCGCAACTCTTCCACGCGGCGAACGTAATCGTGGGGCAGTCCGAACGCATGGCAGAGATCGTGCGCAAGGTCGGTAAGATCACGAAATACGAGACCAAGAGCTACGTCGGTGCCGCCAAGATCTTGGATCTGGACA